>CAZHFS010000102.1:0-8715 GCA_964531885.1 uncultured Propionivibrio sp. | reverse complement strand
CACCATCGATTCAGTGGCCCTCGTGCTGGAAGACTACCAAGGCAGGCGACGAGATGCTGTGCTGTTGGGACCAACGCATCCTTTGCGTGCCAACTGGCACGTTGCATGGAGCCATCTCGGCCAGGCCTGGATGGAGCAGAGCCGGGCTAGCAACAAAGAGTTTGTGATCCCGACACGTGACGCAGTGATCAAGCAGCTTGCGCCAGCGGCATTTCCGCCGGTTGTTCCCTTCGGTGAGGAGCTTGGGCGGACAGCGCTGGCTGTGGACAACATCAACCCTTTCTGGTCCTTGTACGCGGCGACCGATGAAAAGGACCCTCGTGGCCTGATCGGGGAGGTTTGTGCTGCGTTGGGCTTGCCAGAGCCAGCCATAGGCGGGGCAACGATCGATAGTGCTTATCTTGCCGCGCGCGTGCAGCGTTATCTGGTCCAGCACCCGTATGTGGAGACGCTGACGATCAACGCATTCAACGCCGGGCGCTCAGGCGCAATGGCCGAGGTGCTGCTGGCACTCCAGCGACATCCTGACTTCGCCGATCTACGTTACGACATCCGGCTCTTCGTGCTTGATCCTGCAGCACCATCAACCGGGGAAGCGTTGCTGGAACTCTTGTCGCCAGACTCGGGAACGAGTGCCAAGGAAGCAGACGCTTTTTCGACGCCGACCAACAGTCATTTGCACCCCAAGCTGCGACTGGCCATCCGTGCGATCAAGGAATTCCGTGACGATCCGGAATTGCATGCGGCGCATCTGTCCTTCTTGTTCGACTTGTTCCCTGCTGAGGAAATTCGAGCAGTTGATGTTCAGGACAGTGACGACTCTTCGTTTGTCCATGGTCTGGTTCAGCCCTTCGAAGTGGACTATCTGGAAGACGAGCAGTCCATCACTTGGCTGCGTCGTCCGCTTCATGGCGCGGCGCAGCCGCTGGAGGGAGCAGAGGCGTTATCCGACCTCATGGGTGGTGTTTCCCGTGCTGTCTCGGTCGCAGTGGCGACAGTTGCTCGCAGTCAATACCTGCCGCATGCGCGCCCTGTTGTGGCGTTGAGCCTGTCGGCAGACGAGCGTGCCATGCTCCATCAGGTTCATGAGGTCAGTGATTGGGTGCTTACGATTGATCGGAACTTGGGGATCGAGTTCTTCGACCATCGTCGGCATGCCACACGGCCAGACTATCTGATCGACCACTCGCCCGACATGGCGAGCGCGATGAGCCATCGATTGGCCATTACCTCGCGGTCCGTTGCCGAGCTTGAGTCGTTGCTGATTCCCATCTTGGGGGAGTACGGACTGCCCAATACCGGCCGACATGCCTTGGTGATGCTGGATCAGCTTCGATCGTTGTCCGGCCGGTTGGCCTTGAAGCTACTGTCCTCTTCATCCCAGCGGGCCGAGGCGATGGGCTTGGCGCTCTCGCGTTTGTTCCTCGAACACCAAGGCGTTTTCCAGAACCAGGTCGTCGTGCCGTTGGACGCGCACTTGGAGTTGTACAAGGCGTTGAAGCAAAGCGCTGAGGAAATGGGCGATGAAGTCAGCTTCCGTCGGACTGACCTTGCCCTGTTTGACCTCGACCCAGCAAGCCGTGTGGTGACATGTCGGCTGGTCGAAGTGAAGTGCTACAGCCAAGTAGGTGATGTGGCTGCCTACGCGCAGTTGAAAGCCTCCATTGCTGATCAGATCGCTCAGTCCGAGCACGTCCTGGCCTATCACTTCGACCCCAGGATGGCTGACGTAGATCGGCCTGACCGCCCCATCAAGAATCGCGATCTTGCTGCACTGCTGGGCTTTTACCTAGACCGATCCGAGCGCTACGGCGTGGTCTTGCCAGAAGCAGCCGAAGAGGCGCACTACTTCCTGCGACGCCTTGATGAGCGGCCTTACACCCTGCAGTTCACACGAAGTGCCGTGGTGTTTGACTTCAGCAAGCCAGGTACTGAGCCCGCCGAGCATGAAAACGGCATCGAGTTCTATCGGATCGGTAGTGATTTGATTCGGCAGTTGGTGGAATCGGCCGTGACGGACACTGAAACGGTGGCTAGCGTCCAGTACGCGCGCTCTGCCGACACAGCGCGAGAGGTCACGCAAGAACTGCTTCGTCGCAGGGAGTTGGCGCCTGCCGTTCCTACTTTTGAAACGGCAGCCTTCCTCAGCCCGCCACGGGATCGAACACTCGCGTGGGACGACAGTCCGAGGGTCAGGTACGCGCAGCATGAGGTGGTTTCCAGCGTGCCCGTGAGGGAGCCGGAACCCGCCGCCTTGGTGCAGGTGGCTCCTCTGCCAGTTGGAACCGTGCAGGCTGCAAGTACTGACAAGCCACCGCTGCCAGTAGACGAGCCGGGTGCGGATGCGACTGCGACGGCGGAACAGGCGCCTGCATCGGTTCTTGTTCCGGGGGAGGAGGCTCCCCAGAGTGCGTTCGTTACACGGCCGCAGACTCAAGATGGCAACGTTACCGATAGCCGCGTGGCTTACGACATCATGCTCGGTGCCACGGGAGCAACACCGCAGTACGGCCTGATTGGCGAAGTGTCTGGGCGCAAGGTGGCACTTGACCTCAATCAGACCCACACCATCAGCCTGTTCGGCGTTCAGGGCGGCGGCAAGAGCTACACCTTGGGCAGCGTGGCAGAGATGGCTTCGCTGCAGATCCCTGGTATCAACTGCCTTCCCGAGCCGCTGTCCACGGTGATCTTCCACTACAGCCCGACGATGGACTACAAGCCCGAGTTCACGTCGATGGTGGGGGCGAACTCGGTGGAAGATCAGGTTCGTGCACTGAAGGAGGTGTATGGCGCGGAGCCGAAGGCGCTCGCGGATGTCTTGCTTCTCGTACCCGCCGACAAGATCGAAGAGCGTCAGGCCGAGTACCCCGACATCGAAGTGCGGCCTTTGCAGTTCTCGGCTTCAGAGCTGAAGGCTTCGCACTGGAAATTTTTGATGGGCGCCGTAGGCAATCAAGCCACGTACATCCGTCAGATCATGCGCATCATGAAGGCGATGCGCGACGACATCACCCTTGAGGGCTTGCGTGCAGGCATCGATGCATCGTCGGTCCCCGATCACCTCAAGGAGCTGGCTCGGATGCGCCTCGACCTGGCCGCTGAGTACATCAACGACGGAACCTCGCTCACTGAGGTGGTGAGGCCAGGCCGACTGATCATCGTGGACCTGCGGGACGAATTCATCGAGAAGGACGAAGCCCTCGGACTGTTCGTCGTGCTCTTGCAGTTGTTCGCTGATGCGCGCATCGATGGGCGCAGCTTCAACAAGCTGGTGGTGTTCGATGAGGCCCACAAATACATCGAGAGTCCCGACCTGGTTGCCGGGCTCATCGAAGTGGTCCGAGAGATGCGGCACAAGGGCGTCAGCATCATGGTTGCAAGCCAAGATCCGCCATCTGTGCCTGTCAGCCTGATCGAGCTGTCCAGCCAGATCATCATGCACAAGTTCAACTCGCCTGCTTGGTTGAAGCACATCCAGAAAGCCAACGCCGCACTCGGCAACCTGACGCCAGAGCGCATGGCCCTGCTGAAAGCCGGAGAGGCCTACGTGTGGTCAAGCAAGGCGACGGATGAGTCGTTTTCCAAGGGGGCCGTCAAGCTTCGGTGCAGACCCAGGGTTACGCAGCACGGTGGGGCAACTCGGGTGGCCGTGAAGGACTGAACTACGCACTGTCCTTGACAGTATCTATTCATCAAGAACAGACACAACCTATAGAAAAGCGCGGAAGCCACCCCACACCTTGTGGGAGCTGAGCCGTTGGGTCTGGGAGGACTTTGTTTGTTATGGCCAATCTGTACATATGGGTTGACGACAGAAATCGCGAACGCGTTTCGCGCACGGTAGGAGAACTGGCTCGCCGACATCCTCAGCTCCGGGACTTCCTCACTGGGGGCGATCGCATCGAGGGGATGTTGAATTTGCTTTTCCCACATGGCCTGCCGATGGAGTACTACGCGGCAAACCTCAGTATCGAGAACCGCCCTGACGATAACTTGAGCCTTGCTCTTCGCCCGGTCATCAACCCGGAGCAGCCCTGGCCGTTTCCCAGGGGATGTTCGTTGGCGGTAAGGGGCTTCTGGCCGACTCGCGTTCCCAGCCCTGTGTTCATGGTTCAGGACTTGTTTGAAGTCGCTGATGCGCCTGGGCACAGCTACGAGCGCAGCCTTTCGGTGGTGGTGTATCAGGACAACCCGCAGCTGCCACGAATCCAACGCAACAACAATGCCTTGACCCGCGAGTTGGCATTCGAGCTACCTCCCATTTCAATCACCACCCGGGAGAAATTGGTCGATTGGACCGAATTCCTGAAATGGAAGCGCAAGCTCGTGTCGGAGAAAACCCGTGGGTTGAGGTTTATTCAGCGCGAGTGGCAAGAGGACAGGATCGTCTTCAGAGTGATTGGCGAGAGCGAGCAGTCCCTGCGTGAAGTTCATCGGTCGCTCTCACGTCAAGACGTGATGGCATTTGACCTTAATGTGTCTGTCGATCCCTGGACCTTTCGAATCAGCGATCGGGAAGGGGCAAAGCGTGCTCCGAGAGGTTTTGAGCTCGGCCAACCTGAGGCGATGGCGAAGATCGCTCCACACAAGGACAAGATCAAGGACTGCGAATGGAATGAGCCACACCTCGCTGAAGTCGTGGTTGCTCTCTCTGAAGACGACCAGAATCAGCTAACAGTTGCGGAAGACTTGGCAAACATTCGCCAGATGATCCTTTCCAGAATCCCCGAGCAAGGGTTCTTGTCCGTATCGGCTGCGGGTGATCTTGCTTTGATTCGCCGCCATGAAATGGCGATCAAGCGCTTGCAAGATCAGGGAGGCTATGCCCCTTACCTCTCCTCCTACCTGTTTGATGCCCGACAAGCTAAGAAGCCTTCAGCCAAAGAATCGATCACGCACTGGTTCCGAGATGATCTGAACCCGTTCCAGAAAGATGCAGTCGAGAAGATCTTGACCGCGCCTGACCTGTGCCTGATTCAAGGGCCGCCGGGTACAGGGAAGACAACCGTGATCGCAGAAGCCATCATGCAATTGGCCCGTCGCGGTGAGCGCGTACTGCTGGCCAGTCAAGCCCACACGGCCGTTGACAACGCACTAGAACGGCTCGGCAAACATCCTGATTTGCGAGTCATTCGTTTGGCGCGCGACCTGGATAAAGTCTCTGGTGATGGAAAGTCCTTTGTCCAGCAAGCGGCTTTGTCCCGGTATTACTCATCCCTGGCGGAGCATGCGAGCGACCGATTCTTGAAGCCTTGGCGTGAAACTGCCGATCGGATGAGCCAGCTTCAGTCCTGGCTGAACAGAGCCGAATATGTGCGCCGCGACATTGTCGAAGCACAAAGAGGTATTGATCTATATGAGCAAGGTCGTGTCCGGGCAAAGCTTGAGAGAGACTTGGCCTGGCAAAGGCTGCAGGAGCAGGCACAGAAGCACGAGGACGCGAAACGAAAGCGGAACCGCCTTTCGACCCTAAGGGAATTCTTGGTGACAGGCGAAGAGGATGTTGCAGATGGGTGCCCGCTGCCTGAACCACTGTCATCAGAGCTAGCTTTCAGCCTCTTCGGGTTGACGGCAGCGCGAACAAAGCTCCCGGTCTCGAAGGCCGATTGGGACGCCGTGCCACAACAACGTCCTCAAATGCTTGCAGGACTGGTGAGGTGTTGGCGCAAGTTGAGGACACGTGAACAGGAACTGGAGAAGGATGTGGCTCGCTTGTATGCGGCGGGGCCCCGATCTCTACAGAGTCCTGATGTGGCTATTCGCATTGCGGAACTGGAGGCCGAAGAAAAGGCCCTAGCTGAGCGGGTTGACGATGACGATAGCTTGGTCTCAGCCTGGAGAGCCAAGCGTCAGGAGATCAAGCAACTTCGAAACAGTTCTGCCGGTGGGCTGAGTGCCGATCTGTACAGCGATCTCTTCGTGGACGCTGATCGCTGGTGTGCCGCCATCGACAACGCAGAACAGGTCGGCGCAGAGCTTGCCGATCGTTTGGCCGCATTGCGTACCAGCAATGCGGCCATTGATCAGGCTTTGGAACGACTGATTGCAGAGGTGTACAGGCTCATTGATCTCTGTGAGGTTCCGGAAATCGATGAATCTGAGTGGCGGCAGCGCGAACAGGAGCTCGAGCAGCACATCAGGACAGAGCCGAGGGTAAATCAGTCTCTGACAAGTTCCCTTGCTCGTGCATCAGAGCTTCTTCTTGCGCAGGCAGCAGAAAACTCCGCGAACGACAACCCGATCGATGTCGCTGCCTTGCTCAGCCAAGAAATCTTGGTTCGCCAAGGCGAGGTCCGTACGCTGGAGGAAAAAATACAAAATCAGAAGGATGAGCAGTATGTGTGGGGGCAACTGATCCAGGACTGGGTGAATGATCTTCGCAGACCTGCTTCAGCTCAGTCTGATTGGGAGCACTTCAAAGAAGTCTATGTGCCGCAGTGCAACGTCGTCGCCATCACATGCAATGAACGTGAACAAACGCTCGAAGACTCTGGTCAGGTAAGTTTTGACGTTGCGATCATCGATGAAGTCAGCAAGGCGACTCCTCTGGAGATGCTGCTGCCTCTAATGCGTGCGCGGCGCTCGATCTTGGTGGGTGATCACCGTCAGCTTCCGCCACTGTTTCAGGAGGGGGCAGATGCCCAGACATTCAGCGACGTGGTTGAAGAGGCGGAGCAAGACGAGCAAGAGAGTCGAACGGCTTTGACCCGGCAAAATCTGCACCGATTCGAAAAGATGGTTACGGCATCCTTGTTCAAGTCGCACTTTGAAGCGGCAGACGATGCGATACGCGCACGCCTCGAGGTTCAGTTCCGTATGCATCCGCAGATCATGACAATGGTGAACCATTTCTATGAGCGCCGCCTGACCTGCGGGCTAGAGTTCCCGAATTACGATCGCAATCATGGGCTGGTTCTGGTCGACGCAGATGGGAAATCTATCGTCAAGCCCGCGCTTGATGGTGGGGGCAATCGAATTCCCAAGAACATCAGTTTGCCGTCCTCAGAAATTCCTCGTGCAGAAAAGGAGAAAGTCGTTCACGAGGGTGACCACGTCCTGTGGGTGGATACATCTCGCAATTTGGAAGGGCAGATCCACAAGGAGGACATGGACGCAGCGGGTAAACCTGCGCGTAGCAACCGCCTCGAAGCACAGTTGATTGCCCACACATTGCTTCAGCTCGACAAGCAGAGCGCCCTTCTTGGATATTCACCTCAAAAGCGGCGTCAAGTCGGCGTGGTTTCCTTCTACGCGCGTCAATGTAGGTTAATCCGCGAGGCGATCCGTGCGGTTAAACCTTCCGGGCGATTCGAATGTCTGGATGTAGAGGTCAACACCGTAATACGGTATCAGGGCAAGGAGAAACCAATCATTCTGGTTAGTCTGGTTCGCAATGACGGAATCGACACCAGAAGTCAGGGTATGGCAAGGCGCAGGTCTAGCCGTGCGAATGTCGCACGATACGAGTTCATCAACGTGGCCTTCTCTCGAGCGCAGGAGCTACTGATTGTTTTTGGTGCAAGAAGCATGTACGAGTCATATGAGGTAACGCTACCGCATATGGATCGGGAGGGCTCAACGACACGCACGGTCTATAAGGACATTCTCGATCAGCTGGATAGAGACGCCCGTCTGATTCCGGCGAGCCGACTCATGCGAAACGATAACCCTGGTCAGCGCAAGTTCACGCCGCGACCCAGCAACGGCAATCGAGGTAATCAGCGATGAAGTTGGGTTCTTTCTCTGTCGGCATGCCGCTCTACGAAGTGGAGTCGGAGGTGACGTACCAGACCGTGCGCACGCCGACAGTATTTGAGCGGACGGTAATGAAGCTATGCGGTAGCTATCGGGCGACCCCGGGGCTCGCTGACATGACACTGTCTCAAATTTTTGAGCATCAACTTGGCGTGGCTTCGGCCACTGAACTGGTCGGGCCAAGCGTTGAAAATCTGATCTATATGGGCGTCTTGAGCGGCCCAACATCGCAAGACTATATGGATCTTCGGCTCGCAGAGCTTGCGCTTACCGCCGATGGCGTAACATTTCTCGAGCGAGATCGATTGCCTAGCCGGTCGCAGCAAACGACCGTATCACACCTTTATTTTCCGCTTTCCAATTCGATCAAGCCTCATCGAAGTGAAACTCGGCTATCAAGATCATCTAGCCGTCCGTTCATCGCAGGTGCTGTGCTTGAGCCTTCCGATTGCTCCGCGTTGGTTCGGGAGTCTGTTGAAAAAGAGCGGCACGCTTGGAAAACACCAAATACTGAGATTCACTCCGTTCAACCTCAAGTTGTCGGCATTGTTTGGGAGCAGCATCAAGTCACGTTGGATTGCGATGAGTCAGGCGTACTTGCTGTCAGCGCGAAGAGTTCGCCTGAATTTCAGCGATGGCTAGCAGCGGCAAATCCCGATGTGATCTGGGAGCACGTTCTAGAGCCAATCCTCGCAAGTGAGGCCGCTTCCGACTGGCCAGCGCTCAGTGAAGCAAACGTCCGCAGTGCTGTTGCGATTGCTCTGCTGGGCGCAGACTCTCCAGTTGACCGTAACAAGGCGACCCCATCGAGGGCAGCGCTGCGCGTATTGGTTGAAGAGGAGCAACTGGAAAATCACATTGGCGAAGACATCGTTCTGCTGAAAAAAGACGGTCATGTCTTCCAGCGCTTGACTGCGCTGTTCAGGGGTGCAGATCATGGCCTTCGCCGGTTGCCATCTC
>CAZHFS010000101.1:0-8764 GCA_964531885.1 uncultured Propionivibrio sp. | reverse complement strand
GTACGCCCGGCGCCGACAGCGTCAAGGTCAAGGGCAACCTGCACTGGGTTTCCGCGGCACACGCCTACACCGCCGAAGTGCGTCTCTACGACCGCCTGTTCGCCGTACCCGCGCCCGGCGCGCGGCGCGAGGGCGATGCGCCCGAGCTGGAACGCGACTTCTTGGACGACCTCAACCCGGCATCGAAGCGCACCATCACCGCGCAACTCGAACCGGCACTGAAAGACGCCCCGGCCGAGGCCCGCTTCCAGTTCGAGCGCCATGGCTACTTCGTCGCCGACCTTGTCGACTCTGCCACCGGCGCCCCGGTTTTCAACCGCACCGTCACCCTGAAAGACTCCTGGGGGAAAGGAAGCAAGTAAGCATGGCTCGTCGCGCTGCCCTTACCTTCCGGCGCCTGCCGGGCCTCGTCGCAGCCGTGCTGCTCGCCGGCTGCGCCCTGCCCGGCGTGGAAGTCACCGCGCTGCCAGCGCGGATCGACTACGTTTGCGCCAACAAGCAGGTGCTTCCGGTCGCCCGGGCGCCGGAACAGGGCATGGCGGCGGTGCTGGTCGACAGTCAGGAAATCGTCCTGCGCCGCACGGACAGCGCAGCGCAGGAGAAATACGGCAACGGCGAGTATGCGCTCTACCTCGACGGCGAGCGCGCCATGCTCGAGCGCAATGGCCAGATCATCTTTGGCCCTTGCGTTTCGCCCGTGCCACTCCCCACCTATTACCGCGTCCCCTAGAGGTACGCCGCTGATTGCTTAGCCGCCCCGGAAAACGTGGGCTTGCCCGGCACCACACATGCCTCGCCAAGCGCTTCTGCATCGCCCGGACGTCTCAGGTGTCTTAACTCCTTAGCCCTCCCCGGCAAACCGCGCCGCAGTGCCAGAAAAGTCGTTTCAGGGCGCTTCGCGCCAAGCCTTGAGCATGCGCAGCGACTCACCGTAACTGTGGGCAAGCTGGGCATCCTCATACCGGTGTTCGGGCGCCACCGGGCAGGCGAGGCGCGCACGGCAGGTCAGCGCGCAGCGTGACTCCGGCGCCAGCCGGTATGCGAGGCAACTCGCCAAATCGAAGCGCGCAGCATCGGCATCGAGCGCACTGGCCGGGCACGCGACAAGACACGGGCGCCCCGAACACGACACACACGGCGCAACCGACTCGACGCGCGGCGTGGGCACCAGTGGCGCATCGGTCAGCACCAACGCGCGGTAGGCGAACCACGCCCCCCAGGTGGCGTTGATGCCGACCCGGAACGGGGCCGGATGATGCCAGCCGGCAAGCGCGCCAAGCAGTTGCAGGTCAACGGCCAGCGGCACATCGAGGGGCTGCGGGTAAACAAAGGTGGCGTGCGCCTCCGGGTAGCAGGCCAGCAACCCGTCCTGGATCACCTGCGTGCTGTACGCGTCGATCGGATGATCCGTCGGCAAACTCGCGCGCATCGCTTCGACTCTCCGCCATAAAGCACGTCCGCCGTGCCCGACGAGGAGCAGGCGCAAGTGTGACTCAGGGCTATCCGGGCTGCCCAGAGCCGAGCGGACCGCTGCCGGCAGAGCGGCAACCTCGAACACGGCATGCAGATTCAGGCCCGCGTCGGCAAGGCGGGAAAAGAAGGCGACAGACACGACACACAATCTCGAAAAGAATTGAACAAGCGGAGAACGGTCGCAGCTTGCATCGCGGTCGACTCCGGCTATTCTGGAAGAGCATGGTCGCGGACTCGGGCGAATCGGTCAACCTTCCCGATCCAGCCCGTTCCGGCAGCAAGCACGCCGGATGTCCGCGGGGATGCAACGCTCGCCACCGCACACGGGGCGACGCTCGGGCCAGCCCGCAATGGTGCAGGGCAGTTCAACGAAACGAGACCGAATGCGAGGTTTGCCATGAGCTTCACCAGCATCCGCACCCGACTCATCGTCCTGTTTCTTTCCGTTGCCAGCATCATCACCGCCCTGCAAGGCATCGAAGGCTACCTGTCCGCACGCAACGCACTCGAGGCCGAGCGAGCCGCACTGGCCAGCGGTTTGTCCGCGCGGCTCAAGATCAGCCTGCCGGGCCTGCTCTGGAATTTCAACATCACGCAGGTCGAGCAGGTATTGCAGGCCGAAGCCGAATCGCCAGACGTCGCCGGCATCCTGATCCGCAGCGACGGCAAGCTGGTGAGCGGCCTGACCCGGGACACGACCGGCAAGCCTGTCGCCGCCCGCGAGGACAGCAAGCCGGGAGGCGACAAATTCTCGGTGGCGCTCGAGTTCAACGACGGCGGCACGCTCAAACCCGTCGGCACGGTCGAAACCTTTCTCTCGCGGGAGCGCATGGAACAGGCCCTCAGCCGACAACTGATGCGCACCATCATCAATATCATCGTGCTCGACGCTCTGCTCGTCGCCGCCCTGTGGATCACCCTGGAGACCCAGGTCTTCCGCCGCCTGCGCCAGGTTGGCAGCGCCCTGAAGAACATCGCCAGCGGTGAGGCCGACCTCA
Source organism: uncultured Propionivibrio sp. (assembly GCA_964531885.1). GTDB lineage: Bacteria > Pseudomonadota > Gammaproteobacteria > Burkholderiales > Rhodocyclaceae > Propionivibrio. The sequence continues at coordinate 6,293 of CAZHFS010000101.1, read as the reverse complement.
CCCGCCGGCTCGACGAAAATCCGCGCGACGAGATCGGCGAGGTCGCACACTGGTTCAACCGCTTCGTGAGCGGGTTGCAGGAACTGATCACGCGCATTGCTCAGGACTCGCGCGAATTGTCGAGCTCTTCCAAACAGATGGCCGAAGGCGCAAGCCGGGTCGCCGGGAATGTTTCCGCGCAATCGGACGACATCTCGGTGGTTGCTGCGGCCACCGAGGAAATGACGGTCAGCATCAATCACATTTCTGATTTCTCCGCCGAAGTCCGGCATACCTCGGAAACCAGCCGCGAGCAGATGCATCAAGGCAGCACGGCGGTCGCGCGCGTCACCCAGGGTATGCAGCGCGTCGCAGCAGCCGTGCGCGATTCGTCAGACGCGGTGGAAAAACTCGGCCGCGAATCTGAAAAAATCAATGTCATTGTCAGCGTGATCCGCGACATCGCCGACCAAACCAACCTGCTGGCCCTGAACGCCGCCATCGAAGCGGCCCGTGCCGGCGAACAGGGGCGCGGCTTCGCCGTCGTCGCCGACGAGGTTCGCAAACTGGCCGAGCGCACCGCAAAATCGACCACCGAAATCAGCGAAACGGTGAGCATCGTCCAGTCGGGCATCACCGACGCCGTCAAGCACATGCACGCCGGGGTCGCCAGTGTTGAAGCGGTTAAGCAGGAAGCTGGGCAGGCCGGCGAAGCCATCGAGGCACTGGAAAGCGCCTACCAGAAAGTCGACAAATCGATCTCGGAAATCGTAAACGCCATCAAGGAACAGAGCAGCGCCGCCAGTGACGTTGCCCTGCGCATCGAAAACATCGCTCAGCTAGCCGAAGAAACCGGCTCGACGGTGGCCAGCAGCAGCGCCAGCGCGCAGGATGTGAATCGACTGGCCAGCGGCCTCTCGCAAACGATAGGAGGTTTCCGCGTCTGACCATCCCGGACGGACGCACTTGCCGGCATATGGCGGGGACGCTCAGCCCGATGCCTTTTTGATTCACCCTCACTCGTGGAGAACACCATGCGCCTGATCGCCCTCCTCCTCACCGCCACTTTCTCCCTCCCGGCGGTGGCGCTTACTTTCACCACCGAAGATTTCCCGCCCTTCAACTTCAGCCCGGATGGCGGCAAGACCGTCAGCGGCAGCGCCACCGACATCCTGCGCGAAGCCATGAAACGCACCGGACTTCAGGCCAGCATCAGCCTGATGCCCTGGGAACGCGCTTACAAGATGGGGCAGGACGACAAGGACACCTGTGTTTTTTCGACCACCCGCACCGAGGCACGTGAGCCATTGTTCAAATGGGTTGGCCCGCTGGTGGACAACAACTGGATCATCTTCGCCAAATCCGACAGCCCCATCGCCGGCAAAGCCCTCGACGACGTGAAGCAGTACAAGATCGGTGGCTACCGTGGTGATGCTGCCGCACTTTTCCTCAAGGAAAAGAACATGAAGGTCGAGGAAGCGGACAATGACGATCAGAACGTGCGCAAGCTAGGGGCTGGGCGCATCGATCTGTGGATCGCCGGCAGCTTGGCCGGGCCGTGGATCGCCAAAAAGGCCGGCGTGCAAATCAAGCCACTGTTCACGGTCAAGGAAACGCAGATGTATCTGGCCTGCAACAAGGGGGTTGCCGACGACGTAACGAAGAAACTCAACGACGCGATCAAGGCCATCCGCAGCGACGGCACGGCCGAGAAGATCTATAAGTCATACTGAGCCTGCGCGCCGGGCTCAGACAATCTTGGCCAGCGCCTCGGCAATCGGGGTGCTGGCCGTGGGGCGCACCAGGCGCTCCACTTCCACGCCATCCTTGAGGAAAATCAGTGTCGGCCACAGCTTGACCTTGAAACTCCGGCCAAGCGGCTTACCACGCCCGTCCTCGACTTTCAGCAAGGGTACCGATGGGTATTCGGAAAATGCCTGCACGATGTGCGGCCACGCCGCGTTGCAGTGCTCGCACCAAGGTGCGCCGAACTCGATGACCAGCGCCCCGTGGGTCGTATCGACCGTCTCGCGTAGCGGCTCGGTCGCCAGAAAGTGCTCTGCCAAACTCATGTCGCTTTCCTTACTCTGTTTTTTACGCATTCAGCGCCAGCCACCCGGCTGAGTGCTCGCCGCCACCAAGGGCATCGCAGCCCGCACAGTCAGACGCCCCGATCCACAAACAGTTTCTGCCGCCCGTACCACTCCTCGCCGGGTCGCACGGTCAGCGGTGTGGAGGCTACCGCGGCTTCGACACAGAGCATCTGCCGCCAGCCGTCCGTGGGCATGTCAGGCAAGGCCGCGCATTTCTCGGCCCAGGGATTCCACACCACCACGTCGGTGAAGCCATCCTGGGCGATGCCCAGCTTCGCCTCGCCGGAGGTCAGCCTCAATGGGCGCGAGGCCCCGAGGTAGATGCGATCAATTTCGGCAGAGCAGGTCAGCATCTCCGCTTGTTCACGCCCCTCACGCCCCTGATTGGCCGAATCTCGATAGGCCACCCCACGCAACCCGGCAAGCTGCACCGTCGCCACATCGTCCACGTGCAAGTAGGTATGCAACGCACCGGTAAAGGTCAGCGCCTCCTCCCCGTTATTGCTGATGCCAAGCTCGAGGTCGAGCGAATCCGCTTCAAGCATGATCGTCAGTTCAAGGTCAAAGCTATGCGACCACAAGGCATGCGTCGCCGCATCGTCGTCGGTGGCCAGGGTAAGCAATGCATACTCGTCCCCGCAACGCTGCGCCGCCACGTGCCAGGGCTTGGTACGCACGAAGCCATGCTTGGGCAAGCTACCCTGCCCGGCGAACTGGGGAAAACACACAGGGATGCCGCCGCGGATCGGCGCACTGCCGTCAAAAACAGCGCGTTCGGAGAGGTAAAGACGCTCCCGGCCAGCCGCCGGCACCCAAGACAGAACCTGCCCCCCCAGCAGGCTGACCACTGCCTGCGCGCCCTGCGGGCCGGTCAGGCGCAAGGCCTCGAGGCCATGAAAGGAAACCTCCTCGATCTTCGGTTTCATGAACGCCTCGCCAGGGGAAAAACCCCATTCTAGCCGAGGCTTTCAGGGCGCGCAGCCCGAACGCTCAACGCACGCTGATTTCCACGCGGTCATAGCGCCCCGCGTGGTCCATCACCGTGATCGCATAAGCCCCCGGTTCTTCGAAGGCATGGCGCAACGCCTTGCCCGGCGCACTGCGCCCGACAAGCAGGCCATTGACCAGCCAGAGGAGCTCCTCCTGCCCGCCGCGCGCCTCAAGACGCACCGTCGGCGGCGGCGCCCCTTGCGCCCCGCCGGCACGGATCAGGGTTTCTCCCGGCGTGATCCCGACAATGCGCAGGCCGCCTTCTGCCGCCTGCGCGCCGCCACAGCCCGGCGCCCAGGGAGGCGGGATGGCCTTGCCACGCGTTGCGGTATCGAGCCAGGGTTCAAGCACCGCCGGCCAGCGCGCCACCTCGACCTTGAGCAGCGTTCCCGGCGCGCACGCCGCACGCACCCGTAGCCCGCTGGCCGCATCACGGGCATCGACATAGCGCGCCGAGCCATCGCGCAGACGGTCGACAAACGTTGGCGGTGCCGCGCCATCAAGCAGCCAGGCGGTGCGTTCCTGGTGGCAGAGCGCCGGCGGCAGGCCATCGGCACGCGTGCCAAGCGGCCAACAGACGCGCGCCTGCGTCACCTCGGCAGGTGGCGTGCGCTGAACGGCGGCAGGCGTTTCTATCGCTGAAAACACATCGACAAGCAGCGGCGCCGCGATATTGGCCCCGAAAAATCCCGGGTTGGGGGTCCCGTCCGGGCGCCCAACCCACACCCCGACCGTGTGCCGGTCGCTCACGCCGACCGCCCAGGCGTCGCGAAAACCAAAGCTCGTGCCGGTCTTCCAGGCGATGCCGCGCCGCGCCCCGACCGTGCCTTCGACATGGCGCATCAATGGTCCGCCGGCTTCAAGAATGTCGCGCACGATGAAGGCGGCACCGGCACTCATCAAACGCGCCTCATGCACAGGGGCATCGGGGGTGTAGCGTGGCCGACCAGAGACCCCGCCGCGCGCAAACGCCGTATAGGCGCCGACCAGCCCCTCGAGATTCACCGCCGCCCCGCCGAGGATGACCGAGAGATTCGGCGAGCTGCCGCGCGGCAGCTCGAGCTTCAAGCCACCACGCCGCAGCAGGGCAACGAAGCGCTGTGGTCCCAGCCGCTCGAGCACCTCGACGGCGGGCACGTTGAGCGATTTCTGCAAAGCCTCGGTTACCCCCACCGGGCCGCTGAAATTGGCCTGGAAGTTGCCCGGCTGGTAACCGGAGAAGGACTGAGGCACATCGGCGAGCAAGGATTCCGAATGGATCAGTCCCTCGTCGAGCGCCAGGGCATAGAGAAAAGGCTTGAGCGTCGACCCCGGCGAACGTTTGCCCTGCACCATATCCACATGCGCAAAGCGCTCGCTGTCGGCAAAGTCGGCCGAACCGGCGTAAGCGCGGACTTCCAGCGTCGCGTTATCAACCACCAGCGCGGCAAGCGAGACACGCGGCGGCAGCGCACCCAGACGTGCGGCGATCAGCTGCTCAACGCTGTACTGGGTAGCTGTATCAAGTGTCGTCTCGATGCGCGCCAGGTGCGGATGCAACTTGCGCACCCGGTCGGCAAAGAGCGGAGCGAAGAGGGGTTCGCGCAGCGTCTGGGCAATCACCGGCTCCTGCCGGGCATCGCGTACCGCGGCCTCGCCCCACCGCCCGGCGAGGCGTTCGAGCACCTTGTCGCGCGCCGTACGGGCACGTTCCGGATAACGATCCGGCCGCAGGCGCGAGGGCGCTTGCGGCAGCACGGCAAGCAGCGCCGCCTCGCCGTGCGAGAGCGAAAGAGAGGACTTGCCGAGGTAACCCCGGCTCGCCGCCTCGACACCTTCCAACACGCCGCCCATCGGAGCATAGGTGAGATACAGCTCGAGGATTTCTCGCTTGGAAAGGCGCACCTCCAACTGCACTGCCCGTGCGATCTGGCGCAGCTTGGCACCCAGCGTACGCTTCGGATACGCCGCGGGCTCCAGCATGCGCGCCACCTGCATGGTCAGCGTCGAGCCCCCCGAGACGATGCGCCCATGCCACACCCACTGCCCGGCGGCGCGCAGCAAGGCCACCGGATTGACCCCGGGATGCCAGCGAAACCAAGTGTCTTCGTAGGCCAGCACGGCCTCGACATAGCGCGGAGAGACTTCCTCGAGGCGCACCGGATGCCGCCACAGATTCGCCCGGTCCGGAAACGCGCGTAAAGGCGTGCCATCGCGCGCCAGCACCACCTGCGCTAGCGCCCCGCCGTTAGCCGACAGGGATGAGGGCAACGGCGGCGGGAACAAAAGGTCGGCGGCCAGCACCCCCACCAAGGCAAATATCAGGACGAGGCGCACCACTCCATTTTGCGAGAAACGCACAACAAAAGTTCGAAAAGCACCAAACATCGTTTATATTATTTCCGATTAACCGCCAAAAACAGCAACATTCAAAACCAAACCCATCAGAACAGAACGAACTTATCTGCCGCAACACGGACAAAACACAACTTAACCTCAATACATCGCAGGCCGCAGCCGCGGCTCAAAACGCCTATGAACAGCGCCATCCTGATCAATCTTGACTACGAACACTACCCCCGCGATGTCTGCACACGCCTGTGGCAAGCCATTGAAACCGCCATGCAAAACGCCGGTTTTGCCAAGCACAAACACCTGTTCCTGACTCAGGCAGGGCGAACCGATGCCGTTCGCAATGCCCGCGCAGCCGTTGCCTTCGCCGAAGCCCAACTCACCGATGCCGGCACCGAGGTATTCGACGCGGTCAGTGAGTTCTACTGCTTCGACTACGCCCACCTCAACGACCTGCTTGTCCCAAGCAACGAAGAGGTCGTCGTCGACTACGTTGACGCACTCACCTTCTTCACCGTCCTGGAAGCCCGCCAGGCTGCCTGAACGCCCCTCCTGCTCACCTCTTCTGCTATTGCGGCGCCAGCGTCGTCGGCGCCGCAACCCCGCACAGCAGCAGTTCGCGCGTCGCGCGCGTCATCGCTACGTAGAGCAGGCGGGCTTCGGGCGCGGACAGCTCGCGCCCCACTGCCAGCCGGTCAGCGGCCGGAATCACCACCAGCGCATACTCCAGCCCCTTGCATGAGTGCATGGTGATCAGCGTCACTTTGTCCTCGTCGTCGGCGTGCGTTGCGTCATCGAAATACACCGTCGGCACGCCGTGCCGGGGCAACAGTTTGCGGATCGCCTTGGCGTCGCGGTAGTAGTCGCGGTAGATCACCGCCATCTCGCCCCAAGGCGTCC
>CAZHFS010000100.1:0-8789 GCA_964531885.1 uncultured Propionivibrio sp. | reverse complement strand
AAGGCGCCCGGCACCTGCTGCTGCGCTGCGGCGTTCCGGCCAGCGAAGCCAAGGCACGCAGTCTGCTGCTCTACGCCTACATTTTCGGGCAGACGATGATGCTGTGCGATGGCTACGACGAGGACATCGGCGCCTTGCGCCATCAGATTGCAAATAAACTCATTTCGCCTTAAGCGTTAGTGCTTTTGATGGCGGATTCAAGTCGGCTGCGGATCATGTGCTGGAGAACAACCATCAATGAGGCTGCGGTCATTCCAAGCATGAGTACGCCATTAATCGCCTCCAGCGGGCCGAGCAACTTCCAGTTTTTACTCATGACCACATCGCCGTACCCGAGCGAGGTGAAATTGACGCACGAGTGATAGATCGCTTCGTAATAATCGGCAAATTCGCCAAGCTGGACAAATAGCAATCCCCACAGGGTAATTTGCACGAAGTTGCCACACATCATTGCCACCATGACGATCACGAGAGGGCGACTCCCCGAGAAAACACCTCTCGTTGTTTTGCCGACTTGCCCGATGTAATAGGTCACACACCAGTGAGCCACAAAGACCTGGATGACCAGACAGAGCAGCATCAAGGGCAAACCAACCAAAAAATTGGTGAATATCATAGACCCTCCTTTTTTTATTCACCGCCGTCTTGGCCAAACCTACCTGAGCAGCCGAGAGACAGCACACGATCCCGTTAAGCGTTGAAGACAACGAGTCAAGCACACCGCACGACGCCACGATACACTTGCTCCTTGCCGAATACCGAGAACTGAACACATCAACCACAAGCTTTTCCAAGCCATGCCTGCCTTTTTCTCCTCCTTTGATTCCCCTTCCTTGTTCTGGGGCACCTTTCCGGTATTCCTGCTGATCGCCCTCGTCACCATTGCCACCCCGGGCCCAGGCGTCATCATGACGCTGACCAATACGGCGCGCTTCGGCCTGCGCAACGCCTTCGGCGGCATTCTGGGCCTGGCGGCGGGCATTTTTTGCATCGCGACGATTTCAGCTACCAGCCTGGGTGTCCTGCTCGCCGGTTCGGCACAGGCCTTCACCCTCGTCAAGTTTGCCGGCGCGGCCTACCTTGTCTATCTCGGCATCCGCCTCTGGCTGGCCCCTGCGCGCGCCACCAGCGATGCGACCGCAAGCACCGCCCCGTTTCATCGCCGGTTTGCCGCAGGCATCGCACTGCAACTGACCAACCCGCAGGCCATCCTGTTTTTCATGTCGGTCTTTCCACAGTTTGTCGATGCCAACACCCCGTTCGCGCCCCAGTTCGTCATTCTGGTGTGCGCCTTCAGCCTGATGCTGATCCTCGTCCATCTGGTGTATGCCCTCGGCGCGCGCTGTGTCGCCAGCCACCTGCGCCACCCAAACACCGGCCGCTGGATCAATCGCGTCTCTGGCAGCGCCTTCGTTCTCTTCGGCGTGCTGCTGGCTGGCGCAAGGCGATGAAACGCATCCTGGTCAGCGCCTGTCTCCTTGGTGAAGCCGTGCGTTACGACGGCAAGGCACACCCCATCACCGACCCGCGCTTGCGCGCGTGGCAAGCGGAAGGCCGGCTGGTTTCCTGCTGTCCGGAATGCGCGGCCGGCTTGCCTACCCCACGACCGCCGGCGGAGTGCCAGACAACGCCAGCAGGCACCCGGGTCCGGACCCGCGACGGCATCGATCTCACCGACACCTTTGTCGAAGGCGCCAGGCAGGCGCTTGCGCAAGCCGGGGCAAACGACGTGGCCCTGGCCATCCTCAAGGAACGCAGCCCGTCCTGCGGCGTACACTCCATTTACGACGGAACATTCAGCGGCAGGGACATAAGCGGTAGCGGGCTGACGACCAGCGCTTTGCGTGCTGCCGGGTTCCCGGTGTTCAACGAAATGGAGTTGGCGGAAGCCGCCGCCTGCCTCGCCGCACTCGAAGCGGATTATCCCGGCGCAGCGCCTTCGCCTCGCGCATGACGATGCCCTGGCACCAGGGCAACACTCGCCAGACAGGCATCGTGGCAAACGCGGTGCGCGCAACACCATCCCTGCGTGCTCAGGTATGCTGAGTCTTTTACCTCACTCAGGAGTTCAGCATGTCAGCCTCGCCGGTTCGCCCGACCCTCTTTCTGCTCGCACCCGGTTTTGACGATGGCAGCGGCGGCAGTTTCTTCTGCCCCGACTGTGCCATGGTTGAAGGTTTCCTGCGCTACAACCCAAACATTGAGGCTGCCCTCGATGTGCGTCGCATCGCCTTTACCCGCCCGCGCGCCGACGTCGTTGCCTTGCTCGGCGAGGCACATCAGGGCTGCCCGACGCTTGTTCTCCCGGAAGCAAATGGACAGGTCGCCGAAGCGTCGGTCAGCACGCAGACCGGCCGCACCTTCATCGCCGATGGCAAGCCGATTTGCGCTTACCTGGCAAAGGTTTTCGGCGTTCCGCTACCGCATTAACCGCAGCGACGCTCACCGGGCATCGCACTTTTCCCTTGTCCATCGGTCTGATGACGGCAGCCGCCCCTTACGGGCGGTTCCGGGGAGTTCATCGGCATCTCGCTCGATCCCCCTTCACCACGGAAAGGACTACGCGTGAAAACAGGAATTCGTGCCCCGCAGTGCCTCGTCGTCGCCCTGTTGCTTACCGCCGGACAAGCCATGGCCGACCTCAGCATCCCGATGTTCAAGGTCGATGAGAACGGAGTCGGCACCCAGGTCGGTAAGGTCGAGGTGAGCTCTTCGCCGTATGGCCTGGTCTTCAGCCCGGATCTCAAAGGTGTTGCCCCGGGCGTGCATGGCTTCCACGTCCACCAGAATCCGAGCTGCGATGCCGCCGAACAAAACGGCAAGAAAGTGGCTGCGCTGGGCGCCGGCGGCCATTACGATCCACAAGGCACGGGCAAACATGGCACCCCATGGGGAGACGGCCACCTCGGCGATCTGCCGGCGCTGTACGTCGACGCCCAGGGCAACGCAAACCAGCCTGTCCTTGCGCCTCGGCTCAAGGAAAGCGACCTCGCCGGACGCTCGCTGATGATTCATGCCGGCGGCGACAATCACGCCGACCACCCAGCACCCCTGGGCGGCGGCGGTGCACGGTTGGTCTGCGGCGTGATCAAATAAGGCTTTTTGACGGTGGCCCACGGCGTGGGCCACCTCCGCCTCTACCATGCGCGCTCTCGAACTCCGACTTCTCCCTCCGGTCATCGTACTCATCTGGGCCATCGCCATGGCCGCGCTGGCCTGGGCCTGGCCGGAACTGACCCTTCCCTTGCCGGCGCGCCTGCCCCTGGCCATCGGCCTTGCCGCGCTGGGTATTGGTCTTGGGGGCGCAGGCATCGTCGCCTTCAGGAAGGCGCAAACGACTTTCAATCCGGTTCGCCCCGGCAAGGCCAGTTGCATCGTCTCAAACGGCGTGTTCGCTTACACCCGTAATCCGATGTACCTCGGCATGCTCCTCGTCCTCGTCGGCTGGGCGCTGTTTCTTGCCCACCCCTTGTCCTTTGCCACGCTGCCCCTGTTCGTGGCTTATATGACGCGCTTCCAGATCATTCCGGAAGAACGCCATCTGCAGGACAAGTTCGGTGAGCCCTACGCGAGCTATCTGCAATCCGTCCGGCGCTGGTTGTAGCCCTGCCACTGCCAAACCGACACCTGGCGGACACTAGGCCAACACCTCGTCGTCCGACGGCAACGGGCCGGCTAAATAGCCAATCGAGCGCACGGCTTAATCGTCTTCGGTCCGCCAACCGACCCACAGCGCCAGCGCCAGAAACGCGGCACCAATCGCCAGCGGCAAGCGGTAACGCGTCGATTCGCGCTCATAGTAGCGCTCATAGGCTGCACGGCTGTCGGCCATGGACACCTCGGCCCGGCCCTGGCGAATCACCGAGACTGGCCAGATGAACCCCTGCTCCAGCGGCAGAACTTCTCCGGCCACGGCATAAATCGCGGCCCGCTCACCTTCGCAAACGAAGGGAATGGCCAGGCAATCCGTACGCCCTTTCAGCCCGCCGTCGAGTTCCAGGCGGATTTCCCCGATTCCCCGGGCGGTTTGGACGCGCACGGCCTTACCGTTCATGGGTACACGCGCCTCATGCCCTGAAAACACCACATCCGGGCTCGCCGGTGATGCTGCCAAGAGATAGACCGTCCCCACGAACATCAGGCCTGCCATCAAGAAGAGCGATGCCCGGAAGCGTATCGCGTTGTTTCTCCATGACATCGCGCATCCCTCCTGTTTAACGGACCATGCGGTTTGGATCGTCCTGCACGCGCACCGCTTCGCCCTCGATGACCTCGCCGTTGCTCTCCGGCGCGGGTGTGTCCATGCCATTGGCCGCTGCTCGCTGCTGGGCTTCCAGAGACTCGCGCATGACCTTGCGCAATTCCCGCGTCTTCCACCAGACGTAGCCCCACAAGCAGAGTACGACCACGGCCAGCACGGCGAAGACCACCAGCCCGAACATGAGACTAACGGCCAAGACCAGCACCCCGCCGATCACCGCCAATGCGCGCCCGAGCGGCCCCTGGCCAGGGCCACCCGACCGATTAAAGTTGATACTCATCTTGGTTTCCAGTTCCCGCCATCGCCATATCGACGGCCTTGCGCCCCAGTTGCGGGGCAAACAGTTCAATGAATTCGTACTCGAAACGCCGCAAATACGTGCCGCGGCGCAGCCCGAGCCGGGTCGTGTTCAGACCGAAAAGATGCGAGGCATCAAGGGCCTTGAGGCCGCTATCCCGTGCTGAATCATAAGCCATGCCGGCAATGATGCCGAGCCCCAGACCAAGGCTGACATAGGTCTTGATCACGTCCGCATCAATCGCGGCCAGAACCACATTAGGCTCAAGATTGGCGCGCTCGAACGCCCGGTTGATCCGGGATCGGCCGGAAAACGCCGGGTCGTAGGTAATCAGCGGCCAGCGCGCCAGGGTCTGCAGCGACACCCCTGGCTCGTCGAGAATGGGATGCTCATCCGGGGCAATCACGCAGTGCCCCCACTGATAGCAGGGCAGCATCACGAGTTGCGAATACTGGTCGAGCGCCTCGGTGGCGATGGCGATGTCGGCCTCGCCCTTGATCGTCCATTCGGCAATCTGCGTCGGGCTGCCCTGATGCATCGACAGGCGCACACGAGGATGTCGCTCGACAAACCGTTTGACGACCTCGGGCAAGGCGTAACGCGCTTGCGTATGCGTCGTGGCGATCACCAGACTGCCGCTATCGCCTCCGGCGTACTCATCGCCCACGCGTTTGATGTTATCGACTTCGCGCAGGATGCGCGTGGCGATCTCCAGCACGCGCTGCCCTGGCTCGGTCACGGCGGTGAGGCGCTTGCCGCTGCGCTCGAAGACCACCACGCCGAGTTCGTCCTCCAACAGCTTGACCTGTTTGGAAATCCCCGGTTGCGAGGTATAAAGCACCTCGGCAGCCTCGGAAACGTTGAGCCCGCAGCGCGATACTTCAACAAGGTAACGCAGTTGTTGCAGTTTCATGGGCAGAGACAAATAACAATTAGTTCTACAAATCTAACTTAATATTCTTTTTGCTGCAAGATACGCGCTGCTAGGATGCGCTCCTCAAGCCTCATTGCCCAAGGAGTGCAGCGTGTATCGCTACGACGAAATCGACCAGCGCATCATCGACGAACGTGTCGCCCAGTTCCGCGGACAGATCGCTCGCAATCTTGCCGGCCAACTGTCAGACGAAGATCTGCGTCCGCTGCGCCTGCAGAACGGACTGTACATCCAGCGCCACGGCCCGATGCTGCGCATCGCCATCACCTATGGCCTGCTCTCGGCCGACCAATTGCGCACGCTGGCCGACATCACCCGCCGCTACGACCGCGGCTATGGGCACTTCACGACATGCTAGAACCTGCAGCTTAACTGGCCAAAATTCGAGGAAACCCCGGCCATCCTCGGCGAACTGGCAAGCGTGCAGATGCACGCCATCCAGACCTCAGGTAACTGCATCCGCAATATCACCACCGATCCGTTTGCCGGCATAGCCCCGGATGAAGTCGTTGATCCCCGGCCATATTGCGAAATCCTCCGCCAGTGGTCGACCTTCCATCCGGAATTCGCCTTCCTGCCGCGCAAATTCAAAATCGCCGTCAACGCCGCTGCGGCAGACCGTGCAGTAATCCGAGCGCACGATGTCGGCCTCGAACTCTGGCGCAACAGCCGCGGCGAAGTCCGTGTCCGCGTATTTGTCGGCGGCGGTCTGGGACGGACTCCCATCCTTGGCCAGGTACTGCGCGATGACCTTTCGCCCGAACACCTGCTCAGCTACCTCGATGCCGTGTTGCGCGTCTACAACCTGCACGGGCGGCGCGACAACGCGTACAAGGCGCGCATCAAGATTCTGGTCGGGGCTCTCGGGATCGAGGAATTTGCACGCCAGGTCGAGGCCGAATGGGCCTATCTCAAGGACGGCCCGAGCACACTGACGGAAGCCGAATTTGACCGGGTCCGTACCCACTTTGCCCCCCCCGCTTACGACAACATCCCTGTCAATGGGGACGGCCTTGAGCCGGGCTATGCCGCCGCCCTTGCCGAGGATCGAGCCTTCGCACGCTGGGCCAGCCGCGCCGTGCATGCACACCGCGTTGCCGGCTATGCGGCCATCACGCTTTCACTCAAAGCTCACGGCACGGCGCCCGGCGACATCACCGCCGAGCAGATGGACGCCGTTGCCGACCTCGCCGACCGATTTTCATTCGGCGAAGTGCGCAGCACCCACGAACAGAACCTCGTCCTGGCCGATGTGCGCCAATCCGAACTGTACGCCCTGTGGACGCAAGCCCGGGCACACCGGCTGGCAACAGCCAACGTCGGCCTGCTCACTGACATGATCTGCTGCCCCGGGGGCGACCTGTGCGCGCTGGCCAACGCCCGCTCGGTGCCTGTCGCCCAATCGGTACAGGATCGTTTCGACGACCTCGACTATCTGCACGACCTCGGCGAGATCTCGCTCAACATTTCCGGCTGCATGAACTCCTGTGGGCACCACCACGTAGCCAACATCGGCATCTTGGGTGTCGATAAGAACAACGAGGAGTGGTACCAGATCACGCTCGGCGGTAGCCAGGGCAACGCCACAACGATTGGCAAAGTGATCGGCCCCTCGTTCACGGCCGATGAAGTGCCGGATGTGATCGAGGCCATGATCAAGGTCTATGTCGAGGCACGCACGCCCGAAGAGCGCTTCATCGACACCTTGCTGCGCCTCGGCCCGGAGCCTTTCAAGGCCCGCGCCTATGTCGGCCGGGATCGCCGCAAGACAAGCGGCAAGGCAGCTACCCAACTCGCCGAAGAGGCCATCTGATGTCCCGTCTGATCAAAAACCAACGCATCGTCGAAAACACCTGGCCGCGCCTCGTCCTCGCCGAAGGCGAAGCCCCAGAGAATGTCGCGCTCGGCGATGCTCCCTTGCTTTATCCGCTGGCCGTCTGGCAGGCACAGCGCACCGCGATCCTGGAACGAGCCCAGCCAGCCGGCGTCTGGCTCGACAGCCATGAAGCACCGGAAACATTGGCAGGTGACCTCGAGCACCTGGCCGTCATCGCCATCAACTTTCCCAAATTCACCGACGGACGAGGCTACAGCACGGCACGCCTGCTGCGCGAACGCCATGCCTTTCAGGGCGAACTGCGTGCCATCGGTGATGTGCAGCGCGATCAGGTACACAACCTGCGCCGTTGCGGCTTCGACGCATTCGAACTGCGCGACGGACTCGACATCAAGGAAGCACTCCTCGGCTTCGCCGATTTCAGCGAGCATTACCAGACTGCGGTCACTGAACCCCAGCCGCTTTTCCGTCGCCGAAACAATACGGGAGGCAGGGCATGAAGCACCTCTCCATCGATCTGAGCGACGAGAGCCTGCGCGCCACACTAGAGGCCAAGGAAAATGCGGCCCGTGCCCTCCTGGCGCGGATTGCCGCTGATTACGCACCCGCCGTCCTCGCCAACAGCCTCGGCGCCGAAGACATGGTGCTCACTGACCTCATCGCCCGCGATGACCTCGTGATCAACATCTTCTCGCTCGACACCGGCCGCCTGCCGCCAGAGACCTACGATCTGATGGCCCGTCTCGAACTGCGCTACAACCGCCACCTGCGCTACTACTACCCGCAACACGAAGCAATCGAAGCCTATACCCGCACCCACGGCATCAATGCCTTCTACGACTCGGTCGATCTGCGCCGGGGCTGCTGCGAGGTACGCAAGGTCGAACCACTGCGCCGCGCCTTGTCCGGCCAGAAAGCATGGATCACCGGCCTGCGCAGCGCCCAGTCTCCGACTCGCACTGCACTGCCGCTGCAAGAACATGACGCGACGCACGGCCTCGAGAAGTTCAACCCGCTGGCCGACTGGTCCGAGCGCGAGGTCTGGGCCTATCTCCAGCTCCACGAGGTGCCCTACAACGCCCTGCATGACCGCTTCTACCCGAGCATCGGCTGCGCCCCCTGCACCCGCGCAATCTCCCCCGGCGAAGACCTTCGCGCCGGCCGCTGGTGGTGGGAAAACGCCGACACCAAGGAGTGCGGCCTGCATGTGAAGGCCGCCCCATGATCGTCGGCGTTTCGGCACAGGCTAACGTGAGCTTGCGAACGTTAAGCCGCGCAGCGGCGGCCGGAGCCAAAACCGCCACGAAAGCGTGCGGACTGCATGTGAAGAAAGATTAACCACAACGAACACAACGGGCACAGCGAAAAATATGAAACTGACATTGCATCCATCTTCGTTTTTTAGTCGTGCCCATTGTGGTTAAACCGTTTTGATCCGAGCCCATCATGAGCATACTGA
>CAZHFS010000099.1:0-8945 GCA_964531885.1 uncultured Propionivibrio sp. | reverse complement strand
CCTTGATGATGTCGATGTCGTAGCCGACGATTTCCTTGGTCGGGGTCTCGTAGGCGAACGGGCGATAGGTCGCGCTCGACCCGACGACGAGTTCCTTGTTCTGGGCTTGGGCTGTGCCTACGGCAAGGGCGATCAGGCCGGCGGCGCAGAGGAGTTTCTTGAGGATTTGCATGGTGAGATCCCTCGGGGTGGTGGCTGAAAAGAATTCGTCATTGTGACGAAAAAGTGGAAAAAAACCTAGGAAAATGAAACGCCCGTCCGGATTGGTTGGACGGGCGTTGCCGGTAGGGCGTGAGGAGGCGTTCGGGCAGGTTGCCCCGGACGCCTCAGCAGCCGGCGGCGTCGAGCCCGGCGCGCAGGCTGGCGACGCTGCGCTCGGGGTGGTGCAGTTTGTCGAGGCCGAAGAGGCCGATGCGGAAGGAGCGGAAATCGGCGCCTTCGTCGCACTGCAGGGGCACGCCGGAAGCGATCTGCAGGCCGGCGGCGAGCGGTTTCTTGCCGCTTTGCAGGTCAGGGTCGGTGGTGTAGCTGACGACCACGCTGGGGGCCTGGAAGCCTTCGGCGGCAACGCTCGGGTAACCGCGCTCGACGAGCAGGGCGCGCACGCGGCGGCCGAGTTCGAATTGCTCTTCGCGCAGGCGGGCAAAGCCGTAGTCCTCGGCCTCGCGCATCACGTCGCGCAGTGCGGCGAGGGCGTCGGTGGGCAGGGTGGCGTGGTAGGCGTGGCCGCCATTCTCGTAGGCCTGCATGATCTGCAGCCACTTCTTGAGGTCGGCGGCAAAGCTGGTGCTGGTTGTTTCTTCCAGGCGCGCCAGGGCACGCTCGTTCAGGCCGATCAGCGCGGCGCAGGGCGGGCCACTCCAGCCCTTTTGCGGTGCGGTGAGGAGGATGTCGATGCCGCACTCGGCCATGTCCACCCAGACGCAGCCGGAGGCCACGCAGTCGAGGACGAACAGTCCGCCGACTTCGCGTACGGCTTCGCCGACGGCTTTGAGGTAGCTGTCGGGGAGCAGCATGCCGGACGCGGTTTCAACGTGCGGCGCGAAGACAAGGCCGGGCTTTTCGGCACGGATCGCGGCGACGACCGCCTCGATCGCTGCCGGTGCAAAGGGCGCCTGTGCGCCGTCGCCCTGCCGGCCGGCTTTAAGCACGCTGCAACTGGCCGGGATGCGGCCCATCTCGAAAATCTGCGACCAGCGGAAGCTGAACCAGCCGTTGCGGATGACGAGGCATTTCTGGTCGGTGGCGAACTGGCGGGCGATGGCCTCCATGCCGAAGGTGCCGCCGCCGGGGACGATGACCGCGGCCCGGGCGTTATAAACCTGTTTGACGAGGCGCGAGATGTCCTGCATCACGCCCTGAAAGCGCTTGGACATGTGGTTCAGGGCGCGGTCGGTATAGACCACGGAATATTCGAGCAGGCCGTCGGGATCGGGGTGAGGCAAGAGGGCGGGCACGGAAGGTCTCCTGTGGAGGAAGGAAAGGGGGCGGAGGTGAAAGGATGAAGGGGAGAGGATAGCGCCGTGTACGGCGATGCGCCAGTCGTGGCCGACAAACTGTGAACGCAAGCGGGCAGAGCGTGGAGAAATGAAGAGAAGTGGACGATTCTGGGGGGTGTGCCGAAGGTCGTCGATGTTTCCTGTTTGGCCGCAACAACGCGCTCAATAACCCGGCGGTCTCCGTGCTCTCCGAATGCGCCGTCCTTGAGTCTTTTTTGAGGTTTGCCGATCGGTGGGGTAGGCGTTTCAGCGCCAGGCCGTGGCGGGACGGCGCATGAACAGGATTTCAGGGGTCGAGTTGGTGGCGCATGCCTGGAAGCCGAGACTTAGGTAGAGGGCGTGGGCCACGGAGTTGTCGCGTAGCACACGCAAGGTCAGGGGCTGGCTGCCTTGGCCGTGGTGAGCGATGAGCAATTCACACAGGCGGCGCCCGTAGCCGCGGCCGCGAGCCTCTGGGGCGACGATCAGGCGGCCAAGGTGGCAATCGGGTGGCCGGTCAGTCCAACTCTGGGCATAACCCACAAACCGGTTCGTGGCATCGCTGAGCGCAAAGCAGTGCCTTTCGCTGGCTTGCAGGAGAACGTCGAGTTCGCCAGGGTGGAAGGGAAAAGCCAGGCGCGAACCGGCCCAGCGGCGGCAGGCTGCCGCGTCAGGAATCCAGGTGGAGAGTTCGAGGTAGTCCGCCGGAATCGGCGGACGCAGGCTCAGGGTGTGTGGCGCAGGCAGGGAGTTCGCCAGGGTGCGGGGCATGCGGCACTCAGCCGTCGAGGGTGCGGATCAGTTCGAACAGGCGCTGGTAGAACTCGGGTGCGGTGATGGTTACCTCGCCGAGTTTGACCAGAGTGTCTTTTTCTGCGGCCCAGGGCATCGAGACCGAGCCAACGCCGGCGACGCTGAAACCGGCACTGGTGCCGCTCGATTTGAGCTGGTAATTGGTCTCCATGGCGCTGGCATACACCGCAGCGCCGACGCTGCTCGGCAGGCAGACCAGCGTGATGGTCAGGCGGGTGGCCTGAGCCGGGTCCGGGCGGAAATACTTTTCCCCCTTGATGGTGGTCGGCAGGTTCCCTTCGATCTGATATCCCTGGCTCAGCAGCGCACGCTTGCCGATTTCGCAGACCGCTTCCGGGCCACGCTCGCTGTAGTACTGGAAGGGCGTTTCGACGGTAAAGGCTTCAGCCTGATAGGCCGATGCGGTCGGCTTGGTCGTCTGGCAACCGGCAAGCACGCCGACAAGCAGGGTGGCTGCAAGGCAGAAGCGGCGAAATGACTGTGGGAAAAGGACTGCACGATTCATAGCCTGCAATGATAACCAAAAGGCCGCCAGACTGCATCGGGAAACTCTGAAAACTCCTGCGATATGAAGGTTCCAGGTGGCCGAGCGGTAGCAGGGCCGCGGACTCCGTTAAAATGCGGCGATGCTGACCTCTTCTTTCGCCGAGTTACGCGAGCATCGCGCCTTTTTCCGTTTCTGGTATGCCCGGCTCGCTGGAACCACCGCCAACCAGATGTTGCTCGTTGCCGTGGCCTGGCAGATGTACGACATCACCGGCAGCGCCTGGGATTTGGGGCTGGTTGGCCTCTTTCAGTTTGTGCCGGCACTCTTGGCGACGCTGCCGGCGGGGCATCTCATCGATCGCTGGCACCGGGGGCGGATCTTTGCCTGCGTGCTTTCTGCTCAGACCCTGGTGGCTGCCGCGCTGGCTCTGGCGGCGGCACACGATGTCGTGACCCGGGAACTCATTCTTGGGGTGTCGATTCTGCTTGGCTTGGCTCGCGCTTTCCAGATGCCGACCCAGCAGGCGCTGACTCCCCTCCTGGTGCCGGCGCATTTGCTGCCGCGTGCAGTGGCCTTGTCGAGCAGCGGAGTACAGGCCGCGATCATCGGCGGGCCGGCGCTCGGTGGCTTGCTTTATACGCAGGGCGCGGTGACCGTCTATGCCTGCTGCGTGGCCCTGTTCGCCCTCGGGACGGTGCTGGCGGCGGGCCTGCGTTATCAGCCGCCGGCGCGTCAGAACATCGCTGCCGGCTGGTCGGGGATGCTGGCGGGAGCGGTATTCATCTGGCGACACAAGGTATTGCTGGGCGCGACCTCGCTTGACCTGTTCGCCGTCCTTCTTGGCGGCGCGGTTGCCCTGTTGCCGATCTACGCGCGGGATATCCTGCACGCCGGACCGTTGGGGCTGGGGGTGTTGCGTGCGGCGCCGGCGGCCGGGGCGCTGTCGATGTCGCTCATCCTGGCGCGCTGGCCGCTGCAGCGCTTTGTCGGGCGGCGCTTGTTGCTTGCCGTGGCGGCTTTCGGGCTGGCGACTCTGGTCTTCGGTGTGGCCACGCATTTCGCCGTGGCGCTGGTGGCGCTGGCGGCAACCGGGGCGGCCGACATGGTCAGCGTGGTGATCCGGCAGACGCTGGTCCAGCTGGAAACGCCGGACGAGATGCGCGGCCGGGTGTCGGCCGTCAATTCGATCTTTATCGGTGCCTCGAACCAGCTTGGCGAGTTTGAGTCCGGCGTGACGGCGGCCTGGTTTGGCGCGGTCGGCTCGGTGGTGCTCGGGGGCGTGGGCACCTTGTGCATCGCCGGGCTATGGCTGCGCTTGTTCCCGGAATTGGCACAACGCGACCGGATGCAGCCGGATTCTCCACGGCGCGCGTAGACAAGCCTGTGGATAGGTGCTGGATAGCGAGTCCAGATGCTTGAACCGGAAACTGTTTCGGTTGGCGCCTAAAAAACGGGCAGTGCCGGGTTTTCTCAGTGGCTGCGCGTCACTCGCCAGATGCCCGCGCACACCAGCAAGAGGGCGAGCATGTATTTCCACTCCAGGATGCTTTCGCCGAGAAAGAGTGCCGAGAGCAGGGCGCCAAAAACCGGGATGAGGAAATTGAAAACCGAGATCATCCCGACGCTGTTGTACTTGAGCAGGCTGGCCCAGAGCGCGAAGGCAATCGATGAGAGCAGGGCAAGGTAGACGAAGAGGGCGCTCGAATGGAGGGTGAACCCGGAGAGCGTGCCGCCACCCGCGTGGCCGACGAGGACCAGGATCAGTCCGCCGAAGGCCAACTGGTGCCCGGTGAGGACGAATGAGTCGAGGCCCTGCGAGATTTTTTTTCCATAGATCGCAGCCGCAGAGAGCATGAAGGCAGCAATGACCACGAAGCCTTCGCCGCGCAGGGTGAAGTCAAAATCGAGGAGGTGGTCGCCGAAATTGACGATCATGACACCGGCAAAACCGGCGAGGCAGCCGAGGACTTTGTTCAGGTTGAGGCGGTCGTTGTGATAGACGAAATGGGCAATCAGGACGCTGAAAAAACTGCCCGTGGCGTTCATGATCGAGCCCTTGACGCCGGTGGTGTAAGCGAGGCCGATATAGAAAAAAACGTATTGCAGCGAGGTCTGGAAAAAGCCCAGGAGGGCGATCTGGCGCCACTGGCTGGTCGTCGGGGCGAAGATGTTGCGGCTCGGGGCGATGGCAATGAGAATCAGCAGCCCGGCGGCGAGAAAGCGGTAGCCCGCGAACACCAGTTTGGATGGGATATCGTCAGTGGCGATGGCGAAAAGCGCGTAGCCAGCTTTGATCGACGGATACGCGCTGCCCCACAGCAGACAACACAGCGTGGCGAGGAGGAAGACGAACCGGCGATTCGAGAAAATGGGGTGCGTAGCGGACACGGGCGCGCGGGGCAAAGGGTCTAGTATACAAGCAGCCAGTACTTTCGGCACGCGGTATGGCGGTCAGCGGCATTCTTCCTGGCGATGAGATGGCACAGTTTGGGTGAGCGGTGGGGAGCTGGTTTTCCCCGGAATCCGTCGACAACCCTGTGGATAAATCCGGGATAAGTGGCGTGCGGCCTTGTTTTTCGAGGGGCGGGCGGGGCTGCTTAAAAAATGAGCGTACTGGCACATCGCAGACGGGACGGTCGTTGTGGCGCGTGGCAAGCTTTTGCTATGTGGGAAAAAGGTGCATAAGGTGTCGGGTGTGGGTTGGCGATGGCGGTGGATAAAACTGGTTTGGCCTGTTGCTGTCGTGCTTGGCCTCCTCGGACCCGGCGGAACCCCCTGCGTGGCTGTGGGTCTTTGTTCATGGCAGGCAGGGGGCTAGCGTAGCCGGTGCGGGGTGATGGCGTCTGCAGACAGTTGTTGCAGCAATACGAAATGCTGGCTGGTTCAACGTTTGGCGTTTGCGCATTGGGGCGGGATCAGTTCCCCGGTTCGATTGAGAGGGCGTATGCACTTGGCAAGGCATTGGCTTCGTGTGATAGCCGCGCTGTGGGCAGCCGGGTGCATGTCCGGCGTGAGTTTGGCAGCGCCCGAGGTCCGTCCGGGCGATGCCCCGGTGGCGCGGGTAGCTTCAGCCGGGCAGAGCATTTCTTCGCCGCGCGCCAAGGTGACTCTGCTTGCCGAGCACGCTCAAGTCAGCCTCGGGCGTACGCTGTGGCTCGGTTTGCATTTCCAGCTCACCCCGGGATGGCACGTCTATTGGCTGAATCCGGGCGATTCGGGCTCGCCGCCCGGGCTGACCTGGCGTTTACCTGAGGGGGTTGAGGTCGGGCCGATTGAGTGGCCGGCTCCCAAGCGGATTCCGGTGGGCCCGCTCGTGAATTTCGGTTACGAAGGCGAAGTTCTTCTGGCCGTCCCGGTCAAAGTCCCCGCGGCTTACGGCGGTCGCAGCTTGCCCGTTGAGCTGTCGGCGGAATGGTTGGTCTGCGAGGTTTCCTGCATCCCCGAGGAGGGGCGTTTTACACTTGATCTGGCTGTCGACGCCTCGGGCGGCGGCGCCTTGTCCGGCGATGCGCTGCGCTTCGTGCAGCAGCGCCGCCAGGTGCCCGGCGCCGCTCCGCCCGAAGGTTGGCGGGTTGGCGCACGGGTCGCGGATGGGCGTGTCGCCGTACAGATCGATGCGCCGTCCCAGGCCGCCAAGTTGCGCGATCTGTTTTTCTTTCCGTATGCCGAAGGCTTGATGCAGGCGTCGGCCAGCCAGTCGTTCAAAGTGCGGGAGGGAGGCTATGCCTTGACCCTCAGCGGATCGGATTCGCCGGTCGGCGATTGGTCGGAGCTTGCTGGCGTCATCGTCGGGCAAGCGGTCGATCAGGCCGCTCCGACTGTGGCCTTTGCTGTCGAAGCGCCGATCGTCGGTTATCGCGCAGGGGCGATCCGTCCGGCCAAGCCCGTAGCCGACGAACAAGTGGCTCAGAGTGCCACGCAGGTGCCGCTGTCCTTCTGGCTGGCGCTGGGCTTGGCTTTTGTCGGCGGGGTGTTGCTCAATCTGATGCCCTGCGTTTTCCCGGTGCTGTCGATCAAGCTGCTGACCCTGATGCGCAGTGCGCCCGAGGACGGTGTCGGCGCTGCGGCTCGTCAGGCGCGCTTGAGTCACGCAGGGGGGTACTCGGCTGGCGTGATTGTCTCGTTCATGGTGCTGGCGGGGGCGCTGCTTGCCTTACGCTCGGCGGGCGAAACCCTGGGCTGGGGATTTCAGTTGCAGTCGCCGATGTTCGTTGCCGGCATGGCAATTTTCTTTTTTGCCTTCGGGTTGTCGATGTCGGGGGCGCTGCCTATCGCCACCTTGGCTGAGGATATCCCGGGGGGATGGCGTTTGCAGCGTCCCCTGGTCGATGCTTTCTGTTCGGGCGTGCTTGCGGTGCTCGTCGCTTCGCCTTGTACCGCACCGTTCATGGGGGCCGCGCTGGGCGCGGCGTTTCTGATGTCGCCTGCCGAAACGCTGGCGGTTTTCTTTGCCTTGGGGACGGGCATGGCCTTGCCCTATGCCTTGCTCAGCGCGTGGCCTGGCGCATTGTCTTGCCTGCCTCGACCCGGTGCATGGATGATCCGGGTCAAGGAGTTGCTTGCCTTTCCTATGTACGCAACCGTTGTCTGGTTAGCCTGGGTTCTGGTTGAGCAGGTCGGTGCGGACGGGATTGTGCCCTTGGGGGCCGCCCTAATGGGGGTGGGCGGCGTGGCCTGGGTGCTCGGCTGGGCCGGGGCGCGGATCGGTCTGGCCGCCATTCTCTCGGCTGTCGGGTTGATTGGTACTCTCCTCATTCAGATCGAGGCAATTGAACCCGTATCGCGCGCTCCGGCCGCTGACGCCAAACAGGCGTCGCAATGGGGGGGCTGGTCGGCGGCCGAGGTAGCCCTGGCGCATGCGGCCGGTCAAACGGTTTTTGTCGACTTTACGGCGGCCTGGTGCATTACCTGTCAGGTCAATAAGCGGCTGGTTCTCAACCGCGAGGCGACGCAGAGTGCCTTTGCCCAGGCCGGGGTGCGTACCCTGCGCGCAGACTGGACCCTGAAGGATCCGGTTATTACTGCCGAACTTGCGCGCTTGGGTCGTAACGGCGTTCCGGTGTATGCCTTGTATCCTCCTCACGGTGCGCCGGTGTTGTTGCCCGAGGTGCTGACGCTGGATAGTGTGCGCGAGGCCTTGGCTGGCGTGAGTGCGCCCCGCCAGCCGGCCGGTCCCGCGAAATAGTCCGGACGAGGTGTGCCGTGTTTTTTCCACCGAGTTTTTTCTGCATCATTGAGAACGACGGCCAAGCGCGGCGCAATCCTGTCTTGGCTGATTGTTTTTTGCCACGAAAGGAGTGAGCGATGCCTGTTGTAAATCGTTGCCGTTCATTGCGCCAAGGCCTTGTTGCCGCGTTGCTGAGTTTTTCCTGCGGGCTGGTCATGGCCGTCAGTCCTGGCACGGTGGCGCCTGCGTTCAGTTTGAAAACGCTCGATGGCAAAACCTTTTCGCTCGCCGATTTCAAGGGGCGCTGGGTGGCGCTCGAGTGGGTCAATCCAGAGTGTCCTTTCGTGCAGAAGCACTACAACTCGGGCAACATGCAGGAAACTCAGCGTTTTGCCGCTGCCAGGAAGGTGGTGTGGATCCAGATCAACTCGACGACTCCGGCGCACAAGGACTTCAAGAGTCCGCCGCAGATGCGCGATTGGCTGGTGGCCATGAAATCACAGCCGGAGTATTCGGCGCTGGATGAGTCGGGGGGCGTTGGTCGCGCCTACGCGGCCAAGACAACGCCGCAGATGGTGCTTATCGATCCGGCGGGGGCAGTGGTCTATAACGGGGCGATCGACGATAAGCGCTCTTCGAACGTCGCTGACATTCCGGGGGCGCGCAATCATCTGAAGGCGGCGATCGAGGAGGTGGCCTCGGGCAAGCCGGTGTCCGTCCCGGCCACGACGCCCTACGGCTGCACGATCAAGTACTGAGCGGCAGGATCAATCTGGAAAATGCCTGTGCCCTGCTTGGGCGCGGGGGGAGCAGAGACGCAGCTGGCAGAGAAAGCCTAAATGGACTGCCTGCTTTCTTCGCTTGGCATTCTCGGGATCAAGCCTGCATGCGCCTTGCGGCCGGGCTGGGGAGCGCATGGAATATGGCGTGGCGCGCGCTGTGGCGCCAAAGCAAAAAAGGCATCGCATGCGATGCCCTTTTTGCTGTTGAAAGTGACCTT
>CAZHFS010000098.1:0-9034 GCA_964531885.1 uncultured Propionivibrio sp. | reverse complement strand
CCGTCGTTTCCCGCTATGCCGTGTTGCGCGAGATTCAGGACGGTCGGCTCAAGTTCGTCCGGCTCAAGGATTCGCACCTTGATCGACATGTGCTCCTGTGCTGGCACAACGGCCGACGTTTTTCAAAGTCGGCCGAAACGTTTATCGGCTTGTCGCAGCAATACGTCAAGACGATCAACTGGTAGCAGCCTCCGGCCATCCCGGAGTCAGCGAGTGGCGGTGGTGCCGAGAGTATCACCGACGATTTCCTGACGTAAGTGGTCGCGGAAGGACTTGGCATTGAGCCCCGGGTGTTCTGCCAGCGGTTTGCCGGTGGTTCCGTCCTTGGGTTCGGGAAGCGTTCGGGGATTACGCACCGGCGCGCCGGTTTTTGCACTCTGTGCGTTTTCGTAGCCGATGAGCGCGATGCCGTCCTGCGGCGTGGTGCTGATGTAGGCGCCACGATAACCGTAACGGGCGCTCATTCCGTGGTCGGTCAGGCCGAGGCGGTTGTTGATGAGGAAGCTGTTGATGTGTGACCCGCGCTGCTCCGCAGTCAGGCGGTTGATGAACTCGAGGAAGGGCACGTGGCCGAGGAAAAGGCGCCCGAAGCCGTTGGCCTGCGCCAGCCGATCGCTGCCAATCGTGTTGATGGCATTGGCCACGTCGATGGCTTTGGCCTTTGTCGTTCGGTCGGCGTACCAGGCGTTGACCAGGGTCAGTGCTTCGTGCAGTTCGGAGAGCGGTTTGCGCGTATCGCGGATGTCGTTTTCGATGCGGCGCAGTCCTTGCCAGACCGATGGCGTCTTGCCTCCGCGGCCGCGGTACTCCTGCCCGCGATAGGTGAAATGGAATTCGCCGGTTTGCTGATCGACGGGCAGGAGGCCATGCATGAGTACCGTGCCGTAGATGTCCTTGCGATAGAGACTGAATTGGCTACGGAAGAAGTCGGACATTTCCTGCAAGGTGGGATGGCGCAGGTAATCGGCGAATGAAACGGCGCCATCCAGGCGGGTTTCACGGAAGTCAGGATAGACTTCCTTGAGGACGGCGGTACCCCAGTCTTTGTGGAAGACCCAGTCCTTGGCCCACCATTCGGGCGATTCGTAGTTGCGATAGTTGATGGCCTCGAAGGCGCGCAGCCACCATTCGCCACGTTGCAGCCCGGCTTCAAGGTCGGCGCGCAAGGGCGGGATGATCTCTTCGGCAATCAATTGCACCGCGCCTTGCCAGTATTCGCGCTGTGGTGCGTCCTCTGGCAGCGCGGCAAGGGCGGTGGCAAATTGCCCGGCCAGATCTTGCCACCAGCGCAGCGAAGAACCGGCGACGGCGCGTACGCCGACATAGACATCGCCAACCCGGACATCGTGGCCCCGCAGGCTGTTCCAGGTGATGCCCTCGGGGCTTGCCCCCCAGCGCCGGACATCGTCACGCGACATGCCTTCGGTCATGCTTTTGAACAAGGCATTGGCCTTGTCCTGAACGCCGCGCCAACGCGTTTTCTGGTCGGCTTCGTGGCGCAGGGTGATTTCGGCAAAACGACGCGCCCACCAGTCGGGTACCTTGGCTTCGACCGAGGCCTGGCGATGGGCGTTGACCACATCTTCCACTCGCCCGTAACGCGCATCGAATTCGTCGCGGTAGTCATAGAAGCGGAAACCGGAGTACGACGGCAGGTGCAAGCCTTGCAGATTCATGAACATCCAGAAATCATGGTTGCCGATGACAAAATCCATCAGCCCGGCATCCATCAGCTCTTTCGTGCGCCGGTAAGCGCCGACACCGTGCGGACCGCGGTCGACGAGGTCGCCCAGATTGTGGAAGAAAATCTGGCCACGAAAATCGGCAAGCCTCACCCCTTGCGCTTCGACTTGAGGGGCCAGGGCTTGTTCGGGGTCAAAGCGTTCGAGTTGCGCCAGCCGGGCTCCTGCCGGGGTGGCACGCAGGGCGTGCAGGATCAGGGCATCAAACCGGTCCAGGGCGCCGTGGATGTCGGACAAGGTGACAAAACGGGGGAGCGTGGCGATCGTTGCTTCGTTCCCTTCGCGCAGCAGGCGGCCGAGCTCGATCCGGGCCGCCACCTGCCGTGCCGTGGGCAGGCTCATCCATTGTTCCGGCTGGTTGAGCAGCGCTTTGGCCGGTTGCTGCGCGATGCTGGCGGAGATGGGCTGACTGGCAGTCTGGGCGCTGGATTGGGCAAACGGCAGGCCAAGTGCGGCAAGCACGGCGAGCAGGATGGCTGTGCGGTTCTTGTTCATGATCGACCTTGGTAGTTAGTGTTTGAATGCACGTTTCGTACGAGCATATCGGGGCGGGCGGGGCGCTGTCCAGATGACAAAAGTTATACGTCATCGCCAGTTTGGTCTTCGTCGCGCGCGGCAGGGTCCTGGCGATAGAATCGGCAGAGCAGGGCGTAGAAATCAGCGTATTCGGCACGCAGCAACACCGGTTCTTCAAAGAAGACTTCGCTCATGACTGCGAAGAACTCACCAGTCGATTCGGCTGCATAGGGATCGAAAATGGTGTCGTCAGCCTCGCGCGCTTCGGCATCATCAACCTGGGCGCAGAAATTCTCGTAAGCGGCCAGCAACACTGCCTCCCAGCGTGCCCGGCTGACGCCGGCTGGCAGAGGTGGAATGCCGTCGGCGTCGCCATTGAGCATGTCGAGCTTGTGTGCGAATTCATGAATGACCACGTTATATCCTTCGCCGGCCATCTGGACATCGTGCCACGAGATGAGCAACGGGCCGCCGTCCCAGGCTTCGCCGGAGGCAATGTCGTCGTATTCATGAACCACGCCATCCTCATCCTCGATCTGGCGGGGAATGACGAATTCGTCGGGGTAAACGATGATCCCCACCCAGTCGCGGTAACACTCGAGACCAAGATTGAGGATCGGTAGGCAGCCCTGAACGGCAATCGAGACCGTCATCGCGTCATTCAGTTCAAGACCGCCGGCCGTGGCAAATTCCTTCTCGGCCAGAAACCGCTCACACAAGGCTCGCAAGCGATTGGTTTCCTCGGCGTTTAGGCGCCCGCAGAAAGGCAGCGCGGCGAGAGTCTCAAACCAGATCGGATCGGGGATGCGCGGCTCCTTTTTTCCGGAGAACAGGGCGCGGAGCTTGGCTAAAGGCATGTCAGGCAGTCTTGCGGCTTGAGGTGATATAGATCCCGGCAAAAATGAGCAGGATGCCGACGGCGTGATAAACCTGCGGGCGTTCGTCCAGGAAAATGGCTGAAAGCAGGGTGCCGAAGACCGGCATCAGGTGGATGAATAGACTGGCCTTGCCTGGCCCGACTTCGGCGACCGCCCGGTTGTAGAAAACAAAACCGAGAAATCCCGGCAAAGCCCCGACATAGGCGATTCCGGCGAGCGAGGCGTGACTGACTACGATGTGCTGCCCTTGGGCGATTTCCCAGAGATAGGCCGGGGTAAGCGCGGCCAGCCCGACAACGGTCATCGCGGCGAGTAGAAGCATCGGGTCGACTCCGGTCGGCCGCCAGTGCAGACCGACCGTGTACATGGCCCATACGACGACGGCGGCCAGCATCCACAGGTCGCCGATGTTGATGCCAAGGGCACTCAGCGTGGCGAAATCACCGCGTGCAACGATGGTCAGAACGCCGCCCAGAGAGAGCAGAACCCCGCAGCACCCTGCCCATGCGAGTCGCTTGCCGAGAACGATCCAGGCCAGGGCAAGGGTGGCGATCGGGATGAAGGAGTTGAGCAGCAGGGCGTTGGTTGCCGTGGTGTGCTGCAAGGCGAGGTAGGCGAAGGTATTGAAACAGCCGACTCCGAGCAGGCCGAGCAGAAGAATCGGGCGCCAACTGCGGCGTAGTTGCGGCCATTGCGACTGGAGGTGGGGCAGGGCCAAGGGTAGGGTGAGGGCCAGGCAGATTGCCCAGCGCCAGAAGGCGAGGGCGAAAGGGGGAATGGCTTCGCGCAGGCCGCGGCCCATGACCATGTTGCCCGCCCAGAACAAGGTGGTCAGGATGAGTAACAGGTAAGGATTGGTCAGGCGCTTATACATTGTGCAGGTGTCTTGTGTCGGCAGACCGGATTATAGGATCAGCCTGAAGGCATGGTTTGGCACTGTTACCAATCAATGCTACAGGGGCGAGGGGGCGTCCGATTATAATGGCGGGATGGTATCCGTCGTCCATTCCGTTGCGGCCCAGCGCGGCCTAGAAGAATCCTTGCAGACCCTGTGCGAAGGCCTCCTGCCCGAAGAAGCGGAGAGCCTTGGCCGGGCTGCCGAGTTCGCGCGTACCCTGTATGGCGATCGAACGCTCGGGAGCGGCGAGGGTACCTGGCACCATGCCCTTGGGATGGCGTTGATCCTGGCCGGTTTGAAACTCGATGCCGATTGCCGCTTGGCTGCCTTGCTCTTCGCTGTGCCAACCTGCGAGGAGCACGGGGTGGAGCGCATTGAAAGCGAATTCGGGCAGGCCGCCGCGCAGCTCGTATCCGGTATTTCCCGCCTGCACGGACTGCGACCGATCACCCGCGGCTTCATCGCGCATTCGGCCGAGAGCGGCGAACACAACCCGGCCGAGATGAAGGCGCAGATCGAAGTGCTGCGCAAGATGCTCCTGGCGATGGTCGAGGACATCCGCGTGGTGCTCCTGCGCCTTGCCTCGCGCACCCAGACCTTGCGTCATTACGCGGCAGAATCGGATGAACTGCGCGTGCAGGTGGCGCGCGAGACGCTCGAGCTTTATTCACCACTGGCCAATCGGCTCGGGGTGTGGGAGCTGAAATGGGAACTCGAGGATCTTTCGTTCCGCTTTCTCTACCCGGATACCTACAAAAAAATCGCCAAACAGCTCGACGAAAAACGTGCCGAACGCGAGCAGTTCATTGCCGATGCCGTGGCTTGCCTCAAGGAAGAAATCGCTGCAGCGGGAATCCAGGGGGCCGAGATTTATGGCCGGCCCAAGCACATCTACAGCATCTGGAACAAGATGCGCCGCAAGGGCATCGAGTTTTCCGATGTTTACGACGTGCGCGCCTTGCGCGTGATCGTCGATGAGATCAAAGATTGCTACACGGTGCTTGGCATCGTGCATAACCGCTGGTCGCCAATCCCCAAGGAGTTCGACGATTACATCTCGAACCCGAAAGGCAACGATTACCGCTCGTTGCACACCGCCGTACAGTGCCCCGATGGGCGTGCGCTCGAAGTCCAGATCCGGACGCGGGACATGCACAAGCACGCCGAGCTCGGCGTGGCCGCCCACTGGCGCTACAAGGAGGGCAGTAAACGGACAGCCGGTAGTTATGATGAAAAGATTGCCTGGTTGCGTCAGCTACTGACCTGGAAGGACGAAGTCTCCGACAGCTCCGACTGGGTGCGGCACTACAAGGAGGCCGCGCTTGACGAGACGATCTATGTGATGACGCCGCAGGGCAAGGTCGTCGACTTGCCGCGCGGGGCCACCGCGGTTGATTTTGCTTACCGAGTCCATACCGATCTTGGGCACCGCTGCCGCGGGGCCAAGGTGGATGGCGCAATGGTTCCGCTCAGCACACCGCTCGAAACCGGGCAGCGGGTTGAAATCATGGTTGCCAAGCAAGGCGGACCGTCGCGCGACTGGCTCAATACCGCGCTTGGTTTCCTGTTTACCCATCGCGCCCGGGCCAAGGTACGGCAATGGTTCTCAAGCCGCGCCCTGGAGGAAACCTTGGCCGAAGGGCGCGCCATTGTGACCCGCGAACTGCAGCGCATGGGTGAGACGGGCATGCGCGTCGATGAGCTCGCCGCACGCTTGAATCTGTCGCGCAGCGACGACTTGTACCTTGGGGTGGCACGCGGCGATATCAACCAGCGCCAATTGCAGGCCGCCGTCCGCGGCGAGTCGCCGGATGACGAAAAGGCCCCGGCGGAAACCCTGCCAGCCCGCCAGCGCCCGAAGTCAGCCCTGGAGAACGACAAGGGTATCCTCATCGTCGGCGTCGACAAGTTGATGACTCACCTGGCCGGTTGTTGCAAACCGGCCCCTCCGGATGCCATCGTCGGGTTCGTGACCCGCGGCAAGGGCGTTTCGATCCATCGCATCGATTGCTCAAATTTTGCCAACATGGAAGCGATGCATCCCGAGCGGGTGATCGATTCGGCGTGGGGCAACGAGTCCGGCAATGTCTTTGCCGTTGATGTTGTGATCGATGCCAATGACCGGCAGGGGCTGTTGCGCGACGTTACCGACGTGCTCTTGCGCGAGAAAATCAATGTCATCGCAATGAGCACGCAGACCAAGAACGGCACGGCGACCATGCGCTTTACCGCGGAGATCAGCAATGTGCCGCAGTTGAAACGCACTCTGCATTTGCTGCATGACGTCACCGGGGTGACCAGCGCCCGGCGTGCCTGAGGCGCGCTAGCGCTTGGCGTTTCAGCTGGGGTGGTGCCGGCCTGATTCTCTGGACACGCTTTCCTGGGCAAGCGCTGAGTAAACGGTTGGCGAGGCCGGGTCGAATTTCGGCTGCGTTGTCCGGTGCTTTACCCTCTTGATAGGTCTTGGGCGCTGCGCAACGGATGACTTTAAGCGCTGCCCTTGCGTTTTGGGGTGACCGGCTCCGCGGCGGCTGGCGGCATTTTTTCGGCGAGCAGGGCGGCGCCGACGATTCCCGCCTGATTCAGAAACGAGGCCGCCACCACCGGGGCGCGCGTTTCAAGGTAAGGGGCATATTTGGCCAGTTTCCGGCTCACGCCCCCCCCCAGAATGATCAGTTCCGGCCAGAGCAAATGTTCAAGTGCGCGCAGAACCTCTCCGAGGCGCGGCCCCCAGTCCTTCCATTTCAGACCTTTGGTGACCCGCGTGGCTTCGCTCGCATACGGCTCGGCTTCCTTACCGTTGTCGAGATAGATGTGTCCGAGTTCGGTGTTCGGCATCAGGCGGCCGTCGTAGAAGAGGGCGGTACCGATGCCGGTGCCGACCGTCACGATGAGTACGGAACCTGTCAGCCCACGTCCAGCGCCAAAACGCATTTCAGCAAGCCCCGCCGCGTCGGCGTCGTTGGCCACGCATACCGGGCAACCGGTGCGTTCGGCAAAAAAGTCGACGATCTTCAGACCAAGGAAGGATTTGTCGATATTGGCGGCGGTGCAGACCGTGCCGTTTACCACGGCGGCAGGAAATCCAATCCCGACCGGGCCTTGCCAGCGTGTCAGTGCCACGATTTGCGCCAGCACGTCGCCCACGGCCGTCGGCGTTGCCGGGCGCGGGGTGGGAATCCGGGCTTTTTCGCCAAGGAGTTCGCCTGTTTCGATGTCGACGATGCCGTATTTGATCCCCGTGCCACCGATATCGATACCCAGTATGTGCATGCGTTTCTCCCTTAGAATCGAGCTAACCTCAAACATATCCCCATACTAGCCGAGAAGGATGCCTGATGCGCAGCCAATCATTGGCGGACTGCATTCCAGTACCGCTCGAACATTGTTATCTCTTGCTCAACCATGGCCCGGTGACGCTGGTGACCAGCGCCGATGGCGAGCGGCGCAATGTCATGGCCGCTGCCTGGGCGATGCCACTCGATTTTTCACCGGCCAAAGTGCTGCTGGTCGTCGACAAGACGACCTACACGCGCGAACTGATCGAGGCCTCCGGCGAGTTTGTGCTCAATCTGCCGGTACGTGCCCAGGCCGAGTTAGTTCTCGCCGTCGGCAGCCGCAGCGGGCGCGATGGCGACAAGTTTTCGGCGCTGGGTATTGCCACCTTTACCGCACGGCAGGTTGCTGCGCCGCTCGTCGCAGGTTGCGCTGCGTGGCTTGAATGCCGAGTGATCCAGGAGCCGCGCAACGAGCAATGCTATGACCTGTTCATTGCCGAGGTGGTGGCGGCGCATGCCGATCCAGCGCTGTTTTCCGAAGGGCAATGGCATTTTCCGGAGACGGCGCGTGCCACCCTGCATTACCAGTCGGGCGGGCGTTTTTTTGTCACCGGCGAGGCCTTTGCGGTGCCGTCCGCCGAGCGCTGAGCTTGGAGGGGACTTATTCTGATGCCGCCAGCAATTGGGCGATGAGTTGTTCCGCCTCCGCCCGGTAGGCCGAACCGAACAGGTTGAGGTGGTTGAGCACGTGATAGAGACGGTACATGGGCTCCCGCCCGACATGTCCCTCGGGCAGGGGCCAAGCCTCGATGTAGCCGGCGTAAAACGCAGGGGGGAATCCACCGAACAGGCGGCTCATCGCCAGATCGCATTCGCGGTCGCCGCAATGTACGGCGGGGTCGAGGAGTGTCAACCGACCCTGCGCATCGAGCGCAACGTTGCCGTGCCAGAGATCGCCATGTAGCAGGCTGGGTTCCGGCCGGTGACCGAGTATCGACGGGGTGCGCTCGATCAGCCGACGTCCTCGGGCGATCAGCGAGATCTGTGCCGCCGAGTCGGCGCACCGCTCAGCAAGGTCGATCTGAGGAGCAAGACGGCAATTGGCAAAGAAGGTGGCCCAGTCCTCGTGCGGGCTGTTGATTTGCGGCGTGCTGCCAAGGAAATTGTCCTGTGGCCAGCCATGCCGGGTGCCGATGTGGCGGTGCAGTTTGGCAAGCGCGGCACCGGCGGCCCGGCCACTGAGGTCGTTGGCAAGGGGGTGGCAGTCGATGAATTCCAGCAGTAGCCAAGCGTGCGCTTGAGTGCGTCCGGCATCGATGATCTGCGGCACGCGGATGGCGGGGCACGCGGCCAGGGCGGCCAGTCCATCGGCTTCGGCGGCAAAGGTAGAGGTTGCCGCGAGTGTGTCGTACTTCAGTGCGTAAGAGCCGCTCTCGCAATCGATGCGCACGGTCTGGGCGATCGATCCGCCCGCGAGCGGGGTACTGGCCTGCAGGCGACCGCAGGCAGGGGGCAAGGCGGCCTGCAGGTCAGCGGGCAGCATCTCGGGCCGTGCGCGCCGAGGCAAGACCGCCGGAGACAATCATGGCTTGAGCAGACTGATCAACTCGCTCTGCGCACAACGCGGCTTGCTGCGGGCTCGGCGCAGGTGATAGCTGCCGTCGGCATCCATCTCCCAGCTTTGCTGGTTGTCGGCGAGGTAGGTCTGCAGGCCTTCGGCGA
>CAZHFS010000097.1:0-9065 GCA_964531885.1 uncultured Propionivibrio sp. | reverse complement strand
CGTTCTTGGCGTCCTTGGGGATGGCCATCACGTCGAAGAACAGCAGGCCTCCGCTTTTTGGCACCAAGGCCTGGATGGTCTGCTTGGTCTTGCTCTCCTTGGCGCGATTGGCAGCGATCATGATGTCGCCGGACCAGCCGAGTACGGCACAGATCTGGCCGCGGGCCATCTGGTCGATGTAATCCGAGCCCGAGCCGACGAAACGGGTCACCGACGGGCGGATCGACTTGAGCAACTTGGCCGCAGCATCGTAATCCGCCTGGTTGGTGCTGTAGGGATCCTTGCCCAGATAGTGCAGGGCGATGGGCAGGACTTCGGATGCGGAATCCAGGAAGGCGACGCCGCACTTCTTGAGTTTGGCGATGTTCTCCGGCTTGAACAGCAGATCCCAGGCATTTTCGGGCAAGGGGCCGCCGAGCGCTGCCTTGACCTTGTCGACGTTGATTCCGACCGTGGTGTAGCCCCACAGCCAGTCCACCAGGTAATCGTTGCCCGGATCCATTTTAGCCAGTTGGGCCTGGATCGCCGGGTCGAGGTTCTTCAGGTTGGGCAGCTTGTTCTTGTCGAGTTTCTGCAGCAGGCCGGCGGCGATCTGCTGCTTGGCAAAGTGCGAGCCGGGGACAACGATGTCGTACCCCGAGTTGCCAGCCACCAGTTTGGCATGCAAGGCCTCGTTGCTGTCGAACATGTCGTAGCGGACCTTGATGCCGGTTTCCTTCTCGAAATTCTTGATCGTGTCCGGTGCGATGTAGTCTGCCCAGTTGTAAATGTTGAGCACGCCGGCTTCTTGCGCCGAAGCCAGGGTGGTAAACACGGTAGCGGCCAGGGTGGCGGCCAGGCGGCGCCAGGAAGTGGAAGAGCGGTGTTGCATGGACGGCCTCCTCTTATACACAGAGCCGTGGCACTGGGTGGCACGGCGATTGGTCAATCCGGGCGATGGCTGCGCGTGCGACTGCGCGTTGCGTCTGTCGCCGGGGTGGGCTGCTGCTTTACAACGGGAACGGATAAGCCAGAGAGTAGCTGGCTGCGCTTAGGACAATGACTTAGCGGGATTGGTTCGCCAGGAGAGGCAAACCTCGGGGCTGCCCATTGCGGACGGGGCCAGGAGGACGGCGCAGGGGGGAGGCAGGGCGCGTTTCATGGTGCATCTCCTTTTGGCGATGACCCGAGCGATCCTCGGTATGCGCTATCGAGCATAAAACACCCGGTCGGCCGGTCCAAGCGCGGTGTGGCGATTTGGTGGCGGGGTGGCGGGATTTGTTGCATGCCTGGTCTCTCCAGAATCGGGATGGCTTGTCGACGCCAGCGGCAGCTTGTGCACAGGGTGTTATCCGATGCATGTAGAAACGGCGCCGGCCAATCTGCATATTGGCAATAACAAGTGCAATATTTCGGAATTCCGAACGTAGTTTGTGGCGGCAGTTCGGAATTCCGAACTGACTCTCCTTTGCGTGAATTATTTAATGAAAAAAATCAATCCGTTGGCTGGGTTGGCGAGCTGGAACGGTTTGTGCAATTGAATGCGCAGGGCGCGCATTGCGCACACGGCCGTGAGCCGCAATTCATAACTCAGGAGAAACCATGTCTGCCTACCGTAATGAACATGATCTGCTCGGCGACAAGAACGTTCCGTCCGCCGCCTACTATGGCGTGCATACCCTGCGGGCCAAGGAGAACTTCGATATCACGGGCATTTCGATCGCCGTCTATCCCGAGCTGATCCGTGCGCTGGCGCAGATCAAGAAAGCAGCCGCGCTGGCCAACCAGCAACTCGGCCTGCTGGATCCGAAACTGGCCGCCGCGATCGCTGCCGCATGCGACGAAATCATCGCCGGCAAGTTCCACGACGAGTTCATCGTTGACGTCATCCAGGGCGGTGCCGGCACATCGACCAACATGAACGCCAACGAGGTGATTGCCAACCGCGCCCTCGAACTGCTCGGCCACCAGCGTGGGGAATACCAGTACCTGCACCCTAACGAGCACGTGAACATGAGCCAGTCGACCAACGACGTTTACCCGACGGCGCTCAAGCTGGCGACCTACGTCGGCATCTTCGGACTGGTCGACTCGATGAGCTACCTGCGCCGCTCTTTTGAGCGCAAGGCAGAGGAATTCGCCGACGTGCTGAAGATGGGGCGCACCCAGTTGCAGGATGCCGTGCCGATGACCCTCGGCCAGGAATTCCAGACCTACGCCGTGATGCTCGGCGAAGATGAGGAGCGCCTGAAGGAAGCGGCGATGCTCATTCGCGAAATCAACCTCGGCGCCACCGCCATCGGCACCGGCATCTGCGCCGACCCCGACTACACCCCGCTCGTGTGCCGCAAGCTGGCCGAAATCAGCGGCATCCCGGTCATCACCGCACCCAACCTGATCGAAGCGACGCAGGACTGCGGCGCCTTCGTCCAGCTCTCGGGCGTGCTGAAGCGCGTGGCGGTCAAGCT
The DNA here is from genome assembly GCA_964531885.1 of uncultured Propionivibrio sp. Lineage (GTDB taxonomy): Bacteria > Pseudomonadota > Gammaproteobacteria > Burkholderiales > Rhodocyclaceae > Propionivibrio. The sequence goes on along the minus strand of CAZHFS010000097.1, from coordinate 6,618 downwards.
CTCGAAGAGCTGCAACGACCTGCGCCTCCTGTCGTCCGGTCCGCGCGCCGGTCTTGGCGAAATCAACCTGCCGCCGCGTCAGGCCGGCTCGTCGATCATGCCGGGCAAGGTCAATCCGGTGATCCCCGAAGTCGTGAACCAGATCGCCTTCGAAGTGATCGGCAACGACATGACGGTGACCTTCGCTGCCGAAGCCGGCCAACTGCAGCTTAACGCCTTCGAGCCGATCATTGCCCACAGCCTGTTCAAGAGCGTGAATCACCTGCGCCGCGGCTGCGTGACGCTGGCCGACCTGTGCGTCGATGGCATCACTGCCAACCGCGAGCTGTTGATGAACAGCGTGAAGAATTCGATCGGTATCGTCACCGCCCTGAATCCCTACATCGGTTACGCGCATGCCACCGATGTGGCTGCCGAGGCGCATGCCACGGGCAAGGGCGTGGCCGAGATCGTCCTGGCCAAGGGCCTGATGAGCAAGGAAAGACTCGACGAGATTCTGCGTCCCGAGGTGCTGACCTGCCCGCAGGAACTCGAGCCGATTCACCCCGTGACGGCATAAAAAAGCGTCTAAGAACGCTGCCGTGGGGGTTTAACCAGAGTGGTCCGGCGAAACCCGTCGGACCACCATCAAGCGGAGGAAATGCAAATGTTGTGGCTTGAAGTCATTGTCGTACTGGGCGCCATCTTCTTTGGCGCGCGTTTGGGCAGCATCGGCATCGGCTATGCCGGCGGCCTGGGCGTGCTTGTCCTGACCCTGGGCATGGGTCTGAAACTGGGTGCCATGCCCATCGAAGTTATCCTGATCATCATGTCGGTGATCGCCGCCATCGCCGCCATGCAGGTGGCCGGTGGGCTCGACTACATGGTGAGCATCGCCGAACACATCCTGCGCAAGAATCCGAAGCAGATCACGATTCTGGCGCCGGTCGTCACCTATGTGATGACCTTCCTTGCCGGCACAGGCCACACCGCGTTCGCCACTCTGCCGGTCATCGCTGAGGTTGCCAAGGAACAGGGCGTGCGTCCGTCGCGCCCCTTGTCGATTGCCGTGGTGGCCTCGCAGGTGGCGATCACCGCCTCGCCAATTTCAGCTGCAGTCATCTTCCTGAGCGGCGTCCTCGAAAAGCAGGGCGTCGGCTACCTCGAGTTGCTGGCCATCTGCATTCCGTCGTCGTTCCTGGCCTGTATCGCAGCGGCGTTCGTGGCCAATTTCCTGGGCAAGGATCTTAAGGATGATCCGGTTTATCAGGAACGTCTGGCCAAGGGACTGGTGCAAATGCGCGGGGCGTCCAAGGTCGAGATCAAGCCGGGCGCCAAGCTGTCGGTCGGCATCTTCCTGATCGCCATTCTCGCTGTTGTGGCCTATGCCACGATGATCAGCCCGAAGGTCGGCTGGATTCCGAAGCCCATCGTGCCGCGCACCGAAGCGATCATCCTGTTCATGTTCGCCGCCGCGACCCTGATCACCTTCTTCACCCGCATCGACGCCGCCAACGTGCTCAACAGCTCGACTTTCAAGTCGGGGATGAGCGCCTGTATCTGCGTGCTCGGCGTGGCTTGGCTCGGTGACACCTTCGTGGCCAATCACATCGAGCAGATCAAGAGCCTGGCAGGCGACCTGCTCAACGTCTATCCCTGGCTGCTTGCCGTCGTTCTGTTCTTTGCCAGCACCCTGCTTTATTCGCAGGCCGCCACGACGCGTGCGCTGATTCCTGCCGCCCTGCTGCTCGGCGTCTCGCCGCTGACCGTGGTCGCGTCGTTCGCCGCCGTGAGCGCGCTGTTCATCCTGCCGACCTACCCGACGCTGATCGCTGCCGTCGAAATGGACGACACCGGTTCGACGCGCATCGGCAAATACGTCTTCAACCACCCGTTCCTGATTCCAGGGGCGGTGGCCATCGCACTGTCCGTGATCTTCGCCTTCGCAATTGGCGGCATGATCATCTAGGACGGTTTCTGTCGGCGTGACATGCAGGCACGCCGATGGGGGCTTCGACAGGCCGGTTGGTTCCGGCCTGTCTTTTTTTTCGATTGAGGGATCGGCGATATGCCGGCCTATTCCAGCGAGCAGCGCTGCTAAACTAACGTTGCTTCACTGCCGAGAACCGCATGCCCATCCGTATTTCACTTCGTTATGTCGTTTTGCCGCTGACCCTGGCCTTTCTGGCCCTGGGAGCGTCGTATGCGACCTATCGGATCAGCCAGCATCTGGGCATGGCCGATCTGCAGGCCACCGGTCGGCATCGCCTGGAACTCGACGCCGCGAGCCTGGAGCGCGAGATCGGCAAGTACGCCTATTTCCCGGCGACCCTCGGGCTTGAGCGCGATGTGATCGATTTGCTGCACAGCCCGCGGGATGCCCGTCTCGTGGGCAAGGTCAACCAGTATCTCGAACGCCTCAACGCCCGGGCCGGTACCTTGTCCATTTACGTCATGGACCACCGTGGGCTCGTGCTCGCAGCCAGCAATTTCCGGCGCAGCGACAGCTTCATCGGCGAGGATCTCGCCTTCCGGCCGTACTTCCGGGATGCCGAATCGACCGGTAACGGGCGCTTTTTCGGTATCGGTACGACGCACGGCGAACCGGGTTACTACTTGTCCTCGGCGTTGCAGGACGGGGAACGCCTGCTCGGGGTGGCGGTGGTCAAGGTCAGCCTGGAGCAACTGGAAAAATCGTGGGCCACCGTCGAAGCGCCGGTGTTCGTGGCGGACGAAAACGGGGTCTTGATTCTGAGCTCGGTCCCTGAGTGGAAGTTTGCCCTGTTGCGTCCGGTCGACGAATCGACACGCAGCGCTTTCGATCGCAGCCAGCAGTACAACCGGCGTGCCCTGCAACCCTTGGGCGTGCGCGAAGTACAGCGACTGGGGGATGGCATGCGGGTGGTGCATGTGCCGCGCAGCGAAGCGGCGAGCGCGTCGGTGTATCCGATCAGCGGGCAGTTTTTGGCCCAGTCGCAACCCTTGCAGGGAACGCCCTGGTCACTTACCGTGTTTTCGCATATCGAGCAAATCGGCGAGATGAGCCGGGTTCGGGCCGCGATGGCTGGGGTGAGCGCTTTGCTGCTCGGGATGCTGGGCATTCTTTTCAACGACCGACGGCGCCACCTGCGTGAGCGCCTCGCGGCGCGCGAAGCGCTGCAGAAAGCCTATGACGAATTGGAACGCAAGGTCGAGGAACGCACCGCCGACCTGTCCAAGGCCAACCAGCAATTGCAGGATGAGGTGCTCGTCCGGGCGCGCGCCGAACGGACCTTGCGCGAAGCCCAGGACGAACTGATCCAGGCCGGCAAACTGGCGGTGATCGGCCAGCTCTCGGCGGGCATCGCGCATGAACTCAATCAGCCGCTCGCCGCTCTGCGCACCCTGTCGGGCAATACCGTCCGCTTCCTGGAGCGAGGCGACGGGGCGACTGCGCGCGCCAATCTCGAACGCATCGGACAACTCGTCGATCGCATGGGCCAGATTACCGGCCATCTCAAGGTGTTCGCGCACAAATCGAGTGGCGCCCCGCGACCAGTGGATGTGCGCGAGGTGGTCACCCACGCCATCGGCATTCTTGGGCAACGCTTGCGGGTGAGCGGGACGCGCGTTGTCCTCGACTTTCCCGAGGAGGCGCTGTACGCCCATTGTGATGCCAACCGGCTGGAACAGGTGATGGTCAATCTGATCGGCAATGCGCTCGATGCCATGGCGCATCTTGAGCAGCCGCGCGTCGAATTGCATGGCACCCATCAGGCGGGCAAGGTTCGCCTCGAAGTGCGCGACTTCGGCCGGGGGTTGTCTGCGGAAGCGCAGGCGCGCCTCTTCGAGCCCTTCTTTACCACCAAGGAGGCGGGGGTTGGCTTGGGCCTTGGGCTGGCCATTTCGGCCGGCATCATCAGCGATTTCGGCGGCACCCTCGGTGGCAGCAATCATCCCGATGGCGGGGCTTTGTTCACCCTGGAATTACCCGAGGCCAGAGCGGCGGGAGAGGAAAAATGACAATGAATGGTTCTGACTTGCAGGCGCTTAAGGTCCTCATCATCGAGGATGACCCCGACGTCAGGCTGGGGTGCGAACAGGCCTTGCAGCTCGAAGGAATTCCGACGCTGGGGGCCGAAAGTGCCGAGGCAGCACGGCCCCTGATCGGGCCGGACTTCCGCGGTGTGGTGGTGAGCGACATCCGTCTGCCCCGCATGGACGGCATGACCTTCCTTCGCGAAATTGCCTCGATCGATCCCGAGTTGCCGGTGGTGCTGATCACCGGGCATGGCGATGTGTCGATGGCCGTGCAGGCGATGAAAGACGGTGCGCACGATTTCATCCAGAAGCCGTTTGCGCCGGATCACCTGGTGGAAGTTGTCCGGCGCGCCCTGGAAAAGCGCCGCCTGATCCTCGAAGTGCGCGATCTGCGGACGCAACTCGCCGGGCGCGACCAGCTCGAGGCCCGTCTGATCGGCAACAACCCAGGCATGGAACGTTTGCGTCAGCTGATTACCGGCCTGGCCAACAGCGCCGCCGACGTGCTGATCCATGGCGAGACCGGAACCGGCAAGGAATTGGTGGCCCGCTGCCTGCACGAAGCCAGTCCGCGGCGCAAGGGTCATTTCGTGGCGATCAACTGCGGTGGCTTGCCCGAGACCTTGTTTGAGAGCGAAATCTTTGGCCACGAAGCCGGAGCGTACACCGGCGCAGCCAAGCGGCGCATCGGCAAGATCGAGTACGCCAGCGGTGGCACCTTGTTCCTCGACGAAATCGAGTCGATGCCCATTGCCATGCAGATTAAGCTGTTGCGGGTCTTGCAGGAGCGCACGCTGGAGCGGCTTGGCTCGAATACGCCGATTCCGGTCGATTGCCGCATCGTTGCCGCGACCAAAGATGATTTGCGCCTCCTTTCCGACCAGGGGCGTTTCCGTGCCGACCTCTACTACCGGCTCTCGGTGGCCACCCTGAGTCTGCCACCCTTGCGCGAACGGCGTGAGGATATCCCGCTGCTCTTCCAGCACTTCCTGTTGCAGGCGGCGGCCCGCCACGAACGCCCGGTGCCGCCGTGCGACGCGGCGCGGGTGCGCCAGTTGGTCGGCTACCAGTGGCCCGGCAACGTGCGCGAACTGCGCAACGTCGCCGATCGCTGTGTACTCGGCATCGAATGCGGGGCTCCGCCCTTTGGCGCCGAAGTCGACACCGGTACGCGGCCGCTCTCCGAGATGGTCGAGTCCTTCGAGCGGGCGCTGATCGCCGATGCCCTGCGCCGCCATCAGGGGAGCTTGTCGCGTAGCGCGGAAGCCCTGGGCATGGCCAAGACCACTCTGCACGACAAGATTCGCAAGTACGGGCTCAGTACCCCGTAGCAAGGCGGTGGGCAAGGCGCGTTTGGGTCTTGGCTCAGGTGCGCATCGCGATCCCCTTGCCCCCGGGCCTGCCAGTGCCGCGTGGCGACGGTGGCGTTCGCACCCTCTCTGTTCCAAGAATAAGCCAGCGTCTTCCGGGTGTGGTTTGCTGGCAAAAATGCCACATGCGTGCGTCCGAACCGGACAAAAGTCCTGACGCGTGGCCCGACTCCGTTCTAGAGTTCCATCGTTTCTCCAATTCAAGCGAGGAGCTCGTTATGTCTTGGTTCGATATCGGCAATGCATCGGCCGCAATGCCTCTTCGCGAGGGTGGCCGCAGCTTGTCCCGCATCGAGACCAGTGGCCACCTGACTGGGCAGTTTGGCTTTGGTAGCCAGGTCGGGAGAAGACCAGCAACGAGCTGACCGATCCCTTCGGCATCATCCAGACAGTGAGGAAAATCACCATGCTTTCATCCCGTCATTTGCTTATCGCCACTCTGTACGGCGCGCTGGCCGTTTGCCCGCAAGTTTATGCGGAGCAGCCTTTCGTGCTGAACATCGCCCACATGAACGACACCCATTCCAAGTTTGATCCGGTCGATGCCACCTTGCGCAATCCGGCATTGGTCGCGGAAGGGGTTCAGAACGGCACGGTTTACACCCGCCTGGGCGGCTATCCGCGTCTGCTGAGTATGACCAAGACCTGGCAGGCCGATGCGCAGCGCCGCAATCAGGCGATGCTGACGCTGCACGGCGGAGATGCGTGGCAAGGGAGCGGTTACTTCAAGCTCAATGAGGGGATGGCCAACGCCGATCTACTCAACCAGTTCGGCTTTGATGCGATGGTCCTCGGCAACCATGAATTCGACCTCAACAACCAGAAGCTGGCGCGATTCATCCAGGCAGTAAACTTCCCGATGCTGGCCGCCAATATGGACGCCAGTCAGGAGCCTGTCCTGAACGGGATCGCCAACCTCAAGCCTTTCGTCCTGTTCGCTTTCGACGGCAACCAGAAGACCTCCGTCGCGAACCTCGACCGCCTGCCGAAAGGCAAGGCCGTGGTGGCCGTTGTCGGATTGCTCCTGGAGGACATGAGCGACATTTCCCCGACGACTGGCAAGCTGCGTTTTGCCAAGGAAGTTGCCTCGGCGCAGGCCACCGTTGATCTGCTCAAGAGCAAGGGGGTCACTAAGGTGGTGCTGCTGACCCACCTCGGCAACCAGCGTGATCTCGAGCTTGCAGCCCAGGTCAATGGCATTGATGTGATCGTCGGCGGCCACTCGCACAGCCTGCTCGGTGACTTCAGC
>CAZHFS010000096.1:0-9140 GCA_964531885.1 uncultured Propionivibrio sp. | reverse complement strand
GCAGCTACAGAAACGACAAAGGCCCCGAAAACGGAGCCTAAGGAAGAAGTGGTGGTGGAGAACCTCCACCTGAAGAACCGACATCTTAAAGCATTTCGGGCATTTTAGGAAGGATCGCTGCCAGTGGGGGCTTGAGAGCAAGAAGCATCCGTTCCTACTGCATCCTCTTATGCCCCGGCCCCACCACGATGTATCGAGAGCCGGTTTCCCGGCTCCGTCCGGATCTGTTATTCGTCGTTCGCTGCTGGCGACTTGGACGCATCGTCCGGATCGAGCATAACGAAGGCCGTCAGACTCTCACCGTTGCCAATGTATCGACCGATGCTGAAGGATTTCCGTTCGACCACGCGAGTGCTCGGTGGCGAGGGCTTCACTACCTTCTTCTTCGGGGGGCCAGCAAGATAATTCAGCTTGCCGTGCTTGGGTTGGTTCGCCGCCGGTGCGTCGTTCTTGACCGTGACGGTACGCGTAACGACAAGTGGGATGGTATCGCCAGCTTTGGGCGCCGCCGGGCGCTTACTTTTGAATTGCATATCACTCTCCTGAAGATGGACACAACTTTCCCGACATGGGAAATACGTCCGCTATTCAATTGAGAGTGATCACGTATGCATGGAGCGAATCCTACACCGGATCGAGTATTTTTCAACATCCCCCGCATGCATGTGCGGCATTGACTTGCAAAACTCGATGGCCCAGACCCAGCCTGTGCGCCTCACCTATCCAGCCCCGCCCCTACTTTCTCAATACCCATACTTGAACTATCCGAGTTCGGTTCCGCAATTCACTATCGAATTCCAGACCCAAGAATCACAAACGGATCTCGAGATTGATTTCGCCGCTCACACGTCGGATTTTGATTCTTGCCAATCGCCTGTCTGTGCGTATTGACGCCCTGGCAGACATGCCTTCAATCGCGTCACCAATTGCCACTGGGCACCCTTGGCTCATTGTGCGCACTTCTTCGTCAATTCGCGCCTGGTCATCTGTGATGTCTATCGAAATGAACTTGCTCTCGATACCGAACTCTTCATCGTCCTGCTGTTCATCATCAATTTCACTTTCGGGAATGTGCATCGCAGATCCGACCCTTTCCTCCATGGTGTCATCATCGCCGCCGGTCCAACCGCATTCTCGATTGCTTTCACACTCATCCACTGCAGCCCAATATTCCTCCAGCAATTCGGCCCTAACTTCGTCATCCACGTCCGCAAGCTCCGAGGGAAGGCGGCAATCCCAACACGAGCCGAAGTCTGCCGATTCAAGCTTCCGTTGGTAGCTCGCGATGGCTTCGTCGGCAATCTTGTGCGACTCAACCCAGTTGGCAGTGTCGGCTGATTTTCTGGCCCCCAGGAAGATTTCAGGGTCGAATTGGGCGACATACCCTTTAGCTGCAATGTAGCCATCCCAGTAGCCAGCGCCCGAAGATGGCTTGAATAGAACGATTCGGCCCAGCTTTGGAACGTCCCACATTTGCAAGTGGAAACCGCTTTGTTCAACCCAGTCTTGCCCGTTGATAGTCGCCATCTGTGCCTCCGCTAGAAAGGAATCGTGTCATCGACGACATATTTCGGCGACGTGGGTGACGGCATCTGGCGTGGCATATCAATGGGAGCAGCCTCCTGATCCGATTTCTTGCCGAGCATCTTCATTTCATCGGCCTCGACTTCAGTCGTATATCGCTCTGCACCGTTTTTATCAGTCCACTTGCGGGTACGCAGCCGCCCCTCAACGTAGATGTGCGATCCTTTTTGCAGATACTGGTTAGCGATTTCAGCCAGGCGCCGATATAGGACGACACGATGCCACTCGGTCGCCTCTTTCATATCGCCAGTGTCCCTATCTCGCCACTTATCAGTAGTGGCCAGCCGGATGTTGCACACAGCCGTGCCGTCAGGGAAAGCACGCGATTCTGGGTCAGCCCCCAGGTTTCCAATAAGCATGACGCGGTTTAAAGATGACATGATGCCCTCCGTTACGCATTTGATGCGAATATATGATTGCATGATGTTACTTAAAACTTCCATCATGTCAACATATCGCATGCATCATGTCGTATAATCTGGACATGATGCGGGAGGAACTATGCAACTTGTGATCACGTCGGAAGACTTTCGTCGGCTATCGCCGGCAACCCAAAAAGAACTCTTGGCGCTTCTGATGGGGGGCGATGGAGACGGCGATGCCTTGTTTGGCCTGGATGATTACGACTCCATGCCGGCCAGTGGCTCACAGGTCGGTAGCGCCAGCACGGGTAAGCGCGTGTTCCCGATAAATCCAGCGCAGGCCACGGAGCTACTCTCCAATCTCGCCGAGAAAAGCCAGCAGACGCTGCGCTTGTTTGCTGTGGGAGAACGAGTCGCCGTTGACGATTTAGTAGGTGAGAGCCGCCCGTACAAGGACATGAACGATCTCAAGCGGAGCTTTGTCGGCGCGGTCAATCGGCGCCTTCGAACGGTTGTCGGCAATCGATCTGCCGTCCTTTTCAGTTCCGACCGCGATCGCCAGAAAATTCGCGTACTCCCCGTTGCAGCGTCTGCGCTGCGGCAAGCCATGGGAATCCCCGAACCCGAAGTATCTGATCCATACGATGGTGCCGACTTTGATGGTGCCCTTGATGAGGAGCTAGAGGGATAACCTCTACGCAGTCCTCAATCAATCCAGCTGGCAAGCTTTTCGCGGGCTAGATGTGCATAGAAGCCGGGGGCGTCTCCAGTTGGATGCGAGCCATCGACACGTGTAGTCCCAATATCTCGGCGCATCAATACAGGCATGCCAGTGCACTCCTGGATCGCTTCAACGATCTTCGTACCAATACCACACCCCTTGTAGCCAGGCATCTTGTCGAGATAAATGTTGGTCAGTAGCGCCCCAAATTCCTGCTCACCGTCATAGCCAAGTATTGTTGGGTACTCCGTCCAATCCATGTGCCCAATCAGTTTTCCGTTATGCCACGCCTCTGCATGGCCAGAGTCCTCGTCCAGACAAATTTCGATGCGCCTGCCTATCCTGTCGAAAAATACGGAGTTGCTCATGTAGGGTCGCTACCGATGACGGAAATCTCCGGGGGGCGCGGTCGAGGTGGCCGCGAGATCGTTGTGCCCGGCTCGGTTCCGTTCAAATACGCAGAGCATCCATCCTCACCGATGGCCAACCATTCGCAGGGCAATGTGGGTCCGCCAAATATGGACTCGACTACGCAAACGTCCTTCCAGACGCGCGCGCCCTCGCGATCTTCCATGGGCTGAAACCCAAGCTTGGTCCACTCGTCGATGAGTGATTCGATATCCTTGGGATTCATTGCGCCATCGCGCAGCAAATGCTCGTCAAACCAGACCCGACCACCGATCAAGCGCTCATGATCGATGAGGCATTGCTCCCAGCCACCGGGGTACTTTTCGCGGATCACGGCGATGGGGACAATGAAGTCGATAAACTCAAGTGCGACCGCCATGGAGCTAAACCTCCAAGGGGAGCACACCAGGCGCCATCCCCTCCTCGTACATCAAGCGTTGAAACTCAGACCCGTGTTCGGCCGGCAGTGTCATCGTGAGCATACCGCCAGCGACTGTTTCCCATGCACCACCCATTGCGTGTAGATGCTTGGCCAGTGGGTGATCGTTACTGAAATTCGGACCCGATGTAATGAACCGAAAATGAGCGAAACGACGAGGGACGATCACCGACGTCATCCGCAGGGTTTCATCTTCCAATTTTTCGGCCGTAAATTCGTCACCCCAATCCAGCCTGAGACCCGAAAACGGACCCATCAGCCTTTCTGTAAGACGATAGCGACTGCCGCCCAGGGCGACAACACAAACCTCCTCATCCTCCCAATCGACGCCACGTGCGAGGTCAAGCTCACCCCGCTCGTTCCAGACAGGTCCGCCAGAATCGCCATCTGCTGGATACTGGAGCACCACCTCGACCGCACCTTCCATGAGGTTGTAGAAAGCGCTGGGAAACGTCGGGTCGTCAGCGTCCATGGTGGCCTCCGCCATGAAATCTCATCACAGGACACCTCGGCCTGTCTCAGATTTCAGTAGCGCCGCCAACTGAGATCCGGACTTCAACTTTTCGATGAAGGTGCAGCCGGCATTATTGGGTTGCCAGTACGGGCACGCCAGAAAATACGCATCCAGGAGCCCCGTCGCATTTTGTTTGCGGCGAAGCACCATGTTCTCACCATGAACTGGACAGGTTGCCAGTTCGACTCCGCGATGGCCTTTAGCAAGATCCGACTTTAGATCGCGCAGACGCGTGTCGATGACATCTTCCGTGCCCTTGTCGGTGAGGATGATGCCGAACTCCTCAGCCGTCACCGAAAACTCCGGGGCGGTGGTATCGGTCATCAGTCCATAGTCGTTGCGTTGCAGCTTCTCGGTATGTGTGCAGACCCGCTTATCTCCCTGCTGGATGTACCACCCCGTGCACCCCCAATAGAAGTCCTTTGGCTCGGCCACGGAAAGATCGCGCTTCCATTGCAGCTTCATCGGTCGACCGCAGATGCGGCACGTCTTGCCGAGTGTGTCCGCGAAGGCGTTGTACTGGAGAACGTGTGTGGTCTCGAGATCGATCTCAACCTTGTCGATGACATTTTCGGACTCGATGATCTTTTCGGCAGCACGGACCTCTTTGCCTTGATTGAGTTCTGAAAGCAGTTGATCCCGCTCGGCCCGCAGATCGTCCCACCTCCGCCGTGCCCGATCATTCAGGCTGCCACTCGACATGCGCTGATTTCGCAAATGCATGATCTCGTCATTCACCGACCGTAAGCGATCCTTCTTGCGAGTCAGATCATCGACCACATTGGCACCAGTAGCGCCGCCTTGCCGCTTGTAGGCTTCATACCCACGCTTGATGCCGGCAATCACCTGGACCGTGGTATCGACCAGAACTCCGAGCAGTGTGCCCAGGCCATTGGCTAGACGGTCAAGAAAACCCATCACACTTCTCCTTGCAGCAGCCGGCTTTGTTGCGCCAGCCGCATCGAAAGCATCCGATTGGTATCCTCGCGGTACGAACTGAGGATGGCTTCCTGATTCCAGAAGTGATCAAACAAGAGACCTCCTGCGAACGCTGCGGGGATCGCCAGAAGCCCGCCACCGACGGCATAGACCGCTGCGCCGGCAAGATTCGCTGCGACAATGCGCTGCCCCCGGCGCGCAATCGCCAGTTTGAACTGGTCAAGCGACTGCTGACCAACCGACACCTTGTATCCCTCCCATGTCGCGATAGCGACCAGAGGGAATAGTGGGCTGAAATAGTCGAGAAATTGATCAGTGACCGAATCGTCCATCACATCGATAGCCGACGACACCTGGTCGCGCAAGTGATCCTCGCTGATCCCGCTATCGAGTACCAATCCCGTATGAGCGACGTCGTGGGTAGCCAGGATCTCGATGTCAGGGTAGCGATGCAAGGCTTCCTTGATGTATCCAGCGCTATCAGTCGCTTTCAACTGTAGATAATCGGCGGTCGCACCGTCAGGGCCGACAATGCGCATATCCCAGCCCGGCTGGTTTAACGATTCAGCCAACTCTGCACGATAGCCATCCGGCAGTAAGACTGGCCCGACCTGCTCACCAGCGTTTAATCGATCGGCAACCAAATACTCGAAGTACTTTCCCTTGGCAGTGTTGACGGCCCCTTGTAGTTCATCGTGGCTAAGATCAAAGAATCGCTCATCTGACAACGACGGGTTCGTGACTCGGATCGCCTCTATCAGGCGAGGATCCAAATCCGACAGATCTTGGTCGAGCAATACCTCTGCTGACGCAGCAGTCAATGTCAGATCGAACAAGGATTCTCGATTGGCTTTCAAATAACGCTGAAATGCGTCATAGAACTGCTCGCCGGCGGGGCGATCACCGACGGCACCATATTGACGATTCAGCGTGCTCAACTTGGCGCTGGGGACAAGGCTCATGATGGTTTGACCAAACTGCGTATGCTGGCCAATTCGGTCTTGACCCGCTGCAAGTCTGCTACCCACCCCGATGCCGACAAACCCTCGGGCTCGAGACCCAATCCTTCTTCGATCCGCGATACCCGCTTCTCAAGCCGCTGAATGAAGGTATCCATGCCCCCCAACACCTCTTCGACCATCAACAGGTGCTGTTCTATCTGTGACCGCAAATCGCCCATTGTCAGTTCCTCGAACATGGTTTCACCCCTGCATAGCAACGACCTTACCGCCCGACTAACTCTCTAACCTCATTCACATCGTCTTGAGTGCCGACGAGTGTGCAAAGACGCAGTACAGCGCGTCCGAATTCATCGCGAATCGGGTGAATCCATGAGTTGGAGAGCGCTCTTAGACAACCAACGTAGTACCACACCTGCTTGTCGGCTGCCCCGTTGGGCGTTTCCAACATCCGCGCTTTCCACTGGCTCACCCCTTCGATTTCGATGTCCCGAAGCGTATGGCCCAGATTGTGTAGCTTGTCCGCGCAGGCCACGAGTTTCGCTGATGCCGGCTTGGTCGTCATTGCCTTAAGGTAGGCTTCCTTCCGAGGACGCCAGGTCGGCTTCGGATCGTCAAACGTATCCGTACAAGATTCGACGATCCGGGCCACGTCATCGCCAAACATCAACCGAACAGCATCCAACATGGGACGGCCACCGCAATCCTCAGCCGAGTCGTGCAGCAAAGCTGCAATCGCCTGGGTTTCGTCACCGCCATACTCCAGGACAAGCGCGCAAACCGCCATGAGGTGGCTGATGTACGGGGCTCCGATGCCTTTACGGATTTGTTTGCTGTGAATTTCGTTGGCAAATTGAAGTGCCAGCGCAAATTTTGGCGATAGCGTCGGCGATTGACTCTTTGATGACATAACTCCCTGACCCCGCTCTTGTTGGTATGTATTTGGCAATTAGACGCCATTATCGTAACGCCGTACAGGCTCACCTGGTGCGCCCTTTGACGAGAACAATAGCCTCTCGTTTTCTGTAGGCAACTTGCGCCATGGCCAGCACACACTCATCACATCACGTTCCTTTTCAGCGACCACACGCTAACGGCGTTTTTCTGCTGCCAGCATTTCCGTGTCATGATTCACCATCTCGGGCTCATAGAATAAGCCCGACATTCTTCGCGATACCCTCGGAGATCGGCATGAGCGGGATGGAGCGCATCTATCAGATTGACCAGATACTGGCCGGGCGCAAGTTTGTCCCGCGCAAGGAACTGCAGGAGCGGTTAGGCGTGTCTTGGGCCACCCTGAAGCGGGATTTGGCCTATCTCAAAGACCGGCTCAACGCGCCCATCATCTTCGACCGAGATCTTGGTGGCTATCGATTCGAGACAGAAGGCAAGCGAATTGGGCCGCAATACGAATTGCCCGGACTCTGGTTTTCTGCCGAGGAAATTCATGCTCTGCTCACCATGCAGCATCTGCTGTCCAATCTCGACACCGGTGGCTTGCTCGGCCCGCAGATCAAGCCACTGCTGGCCAGACTGACAGGCTTGCTTGGAACAGCAGACAATCCAGTGGAGGAAGTACAACGTCGCATACGAATCGAAACCGTCGGCGCGCGGCAGTTCCATCTCGATCACTTTCAGGCAGTGGGCTCTGCACTGCAGCGACGCAAACGGTTGGTGATCCGCTATCACGCCCGGGGCACAGATGAGGAAACCGAACGTGAGGTTTCCCCACAGCGCCTGGTCCATTACCGCGATAACTGGTATCTCGACGCATGGTGCCACCTGCGTGACGGACTGCGAGCCTTTTCGGTCGATGCCATCAAACATGCCGAGATTCTCGACAAGCGCGCCAAGGACGTCGCTGACAAGCGCTTGGACGAGGTCTTGGGGTCGGGGTATGGGATTTTTTCCGGGGAAAACATCTCATGGGCCACTCTGCGCTTCTCGCCAGAGCGATCGCGTTGGGTGTCGTCAGAGCGCTGGCACCCCAACCAGCGAGCCAAGATCAACAAGGATGGCTCATTTGAGCTCAAAGTACCCTACGCCGACGATCGGGAATTGATCATGGACATCCTCAAGTACGGCGGGGACTGTCAGGTGGTCGAGCCCAAAGCACTTCGGGAGCGCGTCGTCACCGAATTCAAGCGGGGGCTCTCGCAGTACGTCTGAGCGTAGGCAAGCGTCCAAGATTCAGGAATCTTGGGCCATGATTGTGAGGCGCATTCTGTGAGCCTCACCCCCCGTAGCATGGCACTCGTCATAACTGCCACCAGGGAGACGAACCATGCTACCGATCACACACCACGCTCAAGCCAGGCTGCAGCAACGCGGCATTCCGGCCGTCGTCGTTGAGCGTCTGCTCGACTTTGGTCGTCAGACACACGACCACCGAGGCGGGACGATCCTTTTCTTCGATCACCGGGCTCGCAACACCCTGCGTCGCCAAATTGCGAGCGATTCCTACAAGGAGATCGAATCGCATCTCGATACCTATGCCGTGCTCGGTTCGGACGGTGTGGTGGTGACGGTCGGGCATCGGACCCAGCGCATCAATCGCCACTGACTTTACATAACTTCTGATATTTCACGATCTGACGCCCGTAACCTGAACGATTTTTCAAACGCAAGGAAGCCATGACCACGACCCAACTCCTCGACCGGAAGCCTCCATTCGTGATCACCTGCCCGAAATGTGGCAATCAAGACGTCAAGTTGCTGCGACACTGGAATGACCGTCCCAGGAAGGAGCCAGCTCCCAGTTTCGACCCGACGCATCAATGTGAGCGTTGCGGTTTCCGCTGGATTTACCGGTCACCGAAGGAAAAGATCCGTTCGTTCCTGGAAGACAACTAAGAGGACACGCCATGATGCAACCGAAGATCGTTAACGCCGAGCGAATTGCCGCCTTCCATCTACCGGGCGGTTATGCCGCGTCCCTGCTCGGCAACGTCGAGTCAGCAGGCATCATCGAGTACCACTATGTAATGGTCGTGTTTGGCCCCGATCAGCAAATCTGCCTATTCACGGGATCGGAATGGAGCAACCAAGATCCCTCTTACAAGCATGAACCGGTATTTGGGATTTTTCAGGCAGGAGGTCATGCCGGATGCGGTGGGTCACCGGACTGGCTTGATCCGGCATTGTTCGTCCTGCGCACTGTCGAGGCGGTGAGATCGGAAGAGCGTCGTGTAGGGAAAGAGTGTGCCTCTATGTG
>CAZHFS010000095.1:0-9155 GCA_964531885.1 uncultured Propionivibrio sp. | reverse complement strand
TGCGCGTCCACAGCACGGGGTGCATCTCGGCCATGTTCGAGCCCCAGAGCACGAAAGCATCAGACTGCTCGATGTCGTCATAACATCCCATCGGCTCATCGATGCCGAAGGTGCGCATGAAGCCGGCAACCGCCGAGGCCATGCAGTGACGGGCGTTGGGATCGATGTTGTTGGTACGGAAACCGGCCTTGAACAGTTTGGAGGCCGCGTAGCCCTCCCAGATCGTCCACTGCCCCGAGCCAAACATCCCGACCGCGCCCGGACCGTCCGATTTAAGGGCTTCTTTCCACTTCTGAGCCATGATGTCGAAGGCCTGATCCCAACTGATCGGCGTAAATTCGCCTTCCTTGTCATACTTGCCGTTCTTCATGCGCAGGAGCGGCTTGGTGAGCCGGTCGGTGCCGTACATGATTTTCGACAGGAAATAACCCTTGATGCAGTTGAGACCGCGGTTAACCGGGGAGTCAGGATCCCCCTGGGTAGCCACGACACGCCCGTTCTGCACGCCTACCAGTACCGAACAGCCGGTACCGCAAAAGCGGCACGGTGCCTTGTCCCAGCGCACATCGGCGCCGGTGCCCTGCGCTGCCGCAGTCAGCGGCAGCGAGATGCCGGCGCTCGCGGCAGCCGCAGCGATGGCCTGGGTCTTGATGAAATCGCGTCGGTTGATGCTCATGGCTTGACCTCCTCGCAGGGGGAATCTGTGGGGTTCGACAAAGTGGAAGAAAGATGCGGATTGTTTTCGTAGGCCAGGGTGACGGCCAGAACATACGGCACACTGTGTACCGCGATCAGTGTGTCCGACACCGACGACTCGGCTGTTTCCTCGACGGTGACGATCAGTTTTCCGTCGTCGGACATGCCGTGGCATTCGACGCCGGGAAGCGCAGTTAGCGCGCTTTCAGCCGCAGCGCGCTGTGCAGGGTGGATGCGCAGGACTAGGCTTGCAATATTCATATGGTCTCCGCGTGCAATGAACGGGTGGGCAGCGGGACGGGACGCAAGGCACCGACCGGGCAAGGTGCAATGCAGGCACCACAGGCCGTGCAGCGCTGCGGGTTGAATTCCGGCTCCGCCACGCCACCAAGCCGGGGGCGGAAAACGATCGCCTCTTCTTCACAAGCCTCGCCGCAGACACGGCACTCGACACGCTGCTTGGGCAGGCAGGACGCCACAATGGTCAGGGTATGCCGCCAAGCCGGTCTATCGGCTTGCCGGATAAGCGCTCCGGGTTGGCAGGCTTGCACGCATTCGCCGCACGACGTACAGGCGGCCTGCAGGAAATCGGCCACGGGATAGCCGCCTTCACCGCGCTGCAACACCCCGGTTGGGCAGGCGCGCAGGCACTCGTCGCAACGCGTGCAACTCGCCAAGAAAGCCTCCTCCCCGAGGCTCCATGGCGGCCTCAGCGGACTATCCCCGGAACGTTGTACCCCGAGAAACCGGCGACGCGATGAATCCATTCAGCCCCCCAAAATTATTGTCCGGCCAATGTACCGACGAGCTTAAGCGAAAAAATTGATCTGTGCTAATAAAAAAATGAACAGATGCGCTTTCCAGGCGAACTACGTAGTTTCCGCAGAATCCAGCGCAAAAATACGGATGCACAAGCACCAGGCCGTCTGTAACCATCGTGAAAAAACGATTCAGCACTTGCCTTTTACCAGCACAACAAACCATCTGACTGATTGTAGGAGATGCTTCGATGCCCGCCACCTGGTTTGCCCAGAAAGTCGCGGCAGAATCCTCGGCACCCGGAGCCAAGTCTGGGCAGACACTGCGCATCCGCAACATTCGGACGCACGATGGCTTATCCCGTTTCGCCGGTGACGAGAAACGCTACCGGCACTGGCTTGGCGACTTCATCGACTACGGACCACGCACGGTTGTAACGATCAGCAAGGCCATCGACGCAGGCGATATTGAAACGGCCAAACGCATGGTTCATTCGTTCCGCGGGCGAACCAGCATGCTCGGCATGAGCGAGCTGCACGCCCTGGCCATGGCGCTCGAAATGACCTTGCACAACGGAGAGCCGAGCGATTACTGGCTTGCCGATTTCAAAATAACGATCCTGGCAACGTGCGAGGACTTACGGCAGGCGTTGGCCCCATCATCCAATTGAAGACGGTTGTTCGCTGGCACCCGACGAGCGAAAAGTCTGGCAAGCAGCACAGTGGCAGGAGGGGAAATGGAATCCGCATTCAAGGTTTGCGTTGTCGACGACGATCCGGCTGTCCGTGACATCATCTGTGCCATGCTCGACCCGGACTACCCAGTCGAGGCCTTCGAGAGCGCCGAGGCCTGCCAGGCTGCGCTCACCGACACCCTTCCCGACCTCCTGCTGCTCGACATCAACCTGCCAGGCATGAATGGTTATACCTTCTGCCAGCAGATCAAAAGCGATGGCCGGCTGCGCAAGATGCCGGTCATTTTTGTTTCAGGGCACGACAGCCCGGAAGAACGGATCGCCGGCTATGACGCCGGCGGCGAGGATTTCATCGTCAAACCCTTCGAACCAGAGGAATTGTTGCGGAAGGTCAAGGTAGCCCAACAGATCGTGCAAAATCAGCGCACCCTGGCCGAACAGGTTGAAGAATCCGAACATCTCTCATCGCTGGTGCTTGCCAGCATGGACGAAACCGGCATCCTGCTGCAATTCATGAGCAAATTGATCGCCATGAACAGCGCACAGGAAATCTGCGCAGGCGGCCTTGAACTCCTCCGCCGTTACCGCCTTGAAGGCGTTGTGCAAACGCGCCTGGATGGCGAAACGCTGACCATGAGCGCCAGCGGCACCAATCTGCCGCTCGAGGCATCGGTCATTGAACACGTACGCAACCAGGGGCGCATCTTTGAGTTCAGCCGGCGCAGCGTCCACAATTTTGAACGCGTGACGCTGATGATCAACAACCTGCCGCTCGACGACCCCGAGTACTGCGGCCGCCTGCGCGACCATCTTTCGGTTGCCGCACAGGGCATTGACTCACGCCTCAAGGCCCTCTCTGACGAAATCCGCAGCCGCCGCGCCGAGCAAGGCATCCAACAGGCCCTTGAAAATGTCGGCAAGACCATCATCGACCTGCATGAAGCGCACAAGGTCAATGCGGAAGCGAGTTCATCGCTGATCGTCGGACTGCAGGAATCGTTGCTCAATTCCTTCTACAAGCTTGGCCTCACGGACAACCAGGAAAAATTCCTGCAGAACATGGTCGGCGACTTCATGACCCGCATGGTTGAACTGCTCGATCGCGGCCTCCAGACGCAGGACTCCCTGCGCCGCCTGAGCGATCAGCTCTCCGACCTGCGCCAGCAGTGACTCCGGAAAGGCCGCCGTGACTGGCAATGGACTTTCACCGAAAGAACTGGAGCGCTTGGCACGCAACGTCCACCCCGGGGCCTGGCTGGTGGATAGCGACAAGCCGCTTGCCACGCTACTCGGCTCCTGTGTCTGCGTTTGCCTGCACGACCCGCAACTCTAACTCGGCGGAATCAATCATTTCCTGCTGCCCGATATGAGCCGCAGCAAGCATGGCGACGTCGACGCACTGCTTTCTGGCAATTTCGCGATGGAGGCCTTGCTCAACGGCCTGCTCACCCGAGGCGCGAAAAAATCACGCCTGCAAGCCAAAGCCTTTGGCGGCGGCACGATCATCGAAACGAGCGGTGGCGCTTTCGGCATCGGCCAGCGCAACGCGGCGTTTGCCAAGGAATGGCTGAGCCGCGAAGGGATCCCCCTGCTGTCGTCCGATCTGCTCGGCCCATGGTCGCGCAAGGTTGTCTTTCTGCCAAGCTCAGGCGATGCCTTCTGCAAACGCCAGGTAACCAGCATGGCCAATGCCGAGTTGATCGTGCGAGAAGAAAAAGCCTACGCCGAATCGCTGAACACACCCACAGCGAAAACGGAAAAACGCATCGAGCTATTCTGATGACCAACGCCAGCCTAAGCGATCAAGAATTCGCACTGTTTCAAAAGCTGATCTACAAGATTGCCGGGATCAGTCTGAGCGATGCCAAGAAGGTCATGCTTGCAGGCCGCCTGATGCGCAGGCTGAAGGCTCTCAACCTGCAAAGTTTCGCTGCCTATTATCGCTTGCTCGCCGAGGGTAACGACCCCGACGAACTGCAGATGATGGTCGATCTCCTGACCACCAACGAAACCTATTTCTTCCGTGAAGCCAAACACCTCGATTTTCTGCGCGACCACATCCTGCCATCGCGCGGCAGTGCGCCCTTCCGGGTCTGGAGCGCGGCCAGTTCGAGCGGCGAGGAAGCGTATTCAATTGCCATGACACTGGCCGAGGCCATCGGCGAAACGCCATGGGAAATCGTCGGTTCCGACATTTGCACCCGAGTCCTTGAAAAGGCCGTTCGCGGTCACTACGCCCTGGATCGCACCGACGGCATCCCACCGGGCCACATGCGCAAATACTGCCTGAAAGGGGTTCGATCGCAAGCCGGCACATTCCTCATCGCTCCCGAACTGCGCCAACGAACCCGTTTCTACCAGATCAACCTGATGCATCCGGTGGATGCCGGGATCGGCGACTTCGATGTCATTTTTTTACGCAACGTGATGATCTACTTCGACCCGCCGACCAAGGCCAAGGTCGTAAACAACCTCCTGCCACGCCTGAAACGGGGCGGACACCTGATCATCGGCCACTCCGAAACGCTGACCGGCATCGTCGATCATCTGGTCACCGTGCGCCCGACCATCTACCGCAAGCCGTGACCATGGCCTCCGCGTCGTTGATCAATGCCTCCGAAAAGCCGATCAGGTCCATCGTCATCGGCCCAGGGGACTTTCATTTTGATCGTGGTCAAACTCGTATCTCGACCCTGCTCGGTTCCTGCGTCTCGATCACGCTCTGGCACCCGGTGAGGCAAATCGGGGGGATGTGCCACTACATGCTCTGCGAACGCCAGCGCATGGCACAGCAAGCGCTCGACGGCCGCTATGCGGCAGAAGCATTCCAGCGTTTTCTGGAGCATGCCGAACGGGAAGGCACGCAACCTTCGGAGTACGTCGCCAAGCTTTTCGGCGGCGCCAACATGTTCACATCCGCCAGCCAGACCTTGTCCCCGACACCTGCCATCGGGCAGAACAACATCGAATATGGACGAGCCCTGCTCAACAGCCACAGCGTGCCGCTGATTGCCGAACACGTGGGAGGCAGCGGCCGCCGCAAGCTGCATTTCGACCTCTGGAGCGGCGACGTCTGGTTATCCTTTCCTGACGGTCATGGCGCAACCATCCAGGGGATACCATGGGGGAAGGACCATGCCTGACCGAATCCGGGTAATGATCGTCGACGATTCTGCCGTGGTACGCCAGGTCGTCACCAAGGCCCTGCAAGCCGACCGCGACATTGAGGTGATCGGCGCGGCGGCAGACCCGCTTTTTGCTCTGGAACGCATGCGCAACCAGTGGCCCGATGTTTTGATTGTCGACATCGAGATGCCGCGCATGGACGGCATCACTTTCCTGAAAAAAATCATGGCCGAACATCCCACCCCGGTGATCATCTGCTCGTCGCTCGCCGAGAAAGGCGCACAGGCCACCTTCGAAGCCCTGGCAGCAGGGGCGGTGGCCATCATTACCAAACCCAAGCACAGCCTCAAGTCCTTTCTCGAAGATTCCTCCAACGACATCGTGCAGGCGGTCCGCTCAGCGGCCAAAGCCAATTTGCGCCACCTGAACGCCAGCCTGCGGCATGCGCCAGCCCTCTCCCCCTCCCCCAGCGAAGGCAGCCGTGCGAGCGAAAGCCTGCCTCAGCTGGCATGCACCACCGAGCAAGTCATTGCCATCGGTGCATCAACGGGCGGAACCCAAGCCCTGGAGTCCGTCCTGACCCGCCTACCGCCCACATGCCACGGGATCCTCATCGTCCAGCACATGCCGACGGTCTTCACGGCGATGTTCGCCGAACGTCTTGATGGCCTCTGCCAAATCCAGGTCCGCGAGGCACGTGACGGCGATCGTGTCCTGCCCGGACAAGCATTGATCGCACCGGGAGGAAAACACATGGCACTCAAACGCAACGGTGCGCAATACGTGGTTGAGATCTGCGACGGTCCACTCATCAACCGCCATCGTCCGTCGGTCGACTTCATGTTCCGCTCCGTCGCCCGTATCGCCGGCGGCAACGCGCTGGGCATTTTGATGACCGGGATGGGCGACGACGGGGCCCGCGGGCTGCTCGACATGCGGCAGGCCGGTGCTCGCACGGCGGCGCAGGACGAAGCCTCCTGTGTGGTTTTCGGCATGCCCCAGGAAGCAATCAAGCTGGGGGCCGCGCAACAGACAATCAGCCTTGATCAGATTCCCGCGCTGATCACCAGCATGAGCAACATGCAGGCAGGCAAATTCCTCCGCGCGGGGGTGTCATGATCAACGTACAAACTGTCCTTGAACAGATCGCGGCCGATGCCGAACACGGTGACATCCTGTTCCCGACCCACTGCGAGATCGCCTTGCGCGTTCAAAAGCTGCTCGACGACCCAAACTGTTCAACGGATGCCTTGAGCCGCCTGGTAAGCGCCGAGCCCATCCTGGCCACCCGCGTTCTGGCGCTATCCAATGCCGCGGCCTACAACCCCAGCGGCCGTCGCATCGAAGACCTTAAAACCGCACTGACGCGTATCGGCTTCGCTGCACTGCGCGCCATCGCGGCCGCCGTAATCATCCGGCAGATGCAGGCCATGCCGCCGCTGCCAGCACATCGCACCCTGGCGGCCCAACTTTGGGAGCATACCGCCCATGTCGCCGCGCTGGCGCGTGTCCTGGCCCGCCGGGTCACCCACCAGAACCCGGACACCGCGTTTTATGCCGGCATCGTCCATGAGTGTGGAATTTTCTATCTGATCGCCCGTGCTGCCAACTACCCCGAACTGCTCGAAAGCAAGCTCGAAATTCTGCATGAAGACGGTGAAGCCCGTATCGGACGCGCTGTGCTCGCGGCCCTGGACGTACCCCAGAGTGTCCAGGGCGCCTGCGAAACGCTGTGGTCAGGTTACCTGGCCATGCCCCCGCACACGCTTGGAGACACTCTGCTCCTGGCAGATGAAATATCCCCGGTCGAATCACCACTTGACCGCCTGACCGGGATGAGCCGAGGCGACATGACAGCAGAAATCGAACTGTTGATTGACGACGAAACCCTGACCGACATTCTTGCAGAATCTGCCGGAGAGGTCAGCGAACTGTGTGCGGCGCTGAATGCTTAAGAAGGCACGAAAGAAATCGACAAACGTAACACCACGCAAGACACCCTGCCCAGAACAACGGCAAGACATCAAGACGACGCACGCAGGAGACCGTGCCGGGCAACGCAGCATCTCACGCACGCAAGCCCTGATTCAGGGCTTCCTTGGTGCATAGCATCCCCCACACGCCGTGCGTAGCCCTCCTGCTCCGGCGTGTTTAAGCCCTCTTCACCAAGAGGGCTTCTTTTTGAAAAAAACCGGATCGCCATATGCCAGCCATATGCCAGACGGGCAAACCGCCTCCGTAAAACCCGCTGATAAAAAAGTCCTTATTGCGGTAAACACGGATATACAACGCTTGTCTGTTTTGAGAATATGAATTCGTAGCTGGATTTCCTCTAGTACCTCCGCCCACACCAAACCTCAGAGCAAGCAATAAGCAGGCTCGGTGTGTTACCCCCTCCAGGCGCCCTCGAACTGGCGACTCCGAGGGGGTTTCTTTTTGTGCCCCCGGCGTACTTTTCAGCACTCTCCTTGCCTGTCCGTAGCACGCCTACCCACCCCAGCTACGTAGTATCCGCAATGTTCTGCGGTTTTTCCGGATGCACAAGGCCAGCCAATCCTGCAACCATCCGTCCAGCGTGAAGTAAAGTGGCGGCAGGATTCGCAAGTTGAGCGCCACGTCCAAGTGACATGAATCCAACTCCCGGAGAAGGCCATGAGTACGATCATGCTGGTCGACGATTCCGCCACCATCCTGCTCAGCGTTTCGAGCATCCTGACCAAGGCAGGCTATTCGGTCGAGAAAGCGCCGAACGCCGAAGACGCGCTGAAGAAATTTCAGGGAGGCGTCAAGATCGATCTCCTGATCACCGATCTCAACATGCCCGGCATGAACGGCATCGAGCTGATCAAAAAAGTCCGGCAGATGCCTGCCTACAAGTTCGTTCCCATTCTTTTTCTGACCACCGAATCGCAACTCGAACGCAAGCAGGAAGCCAAAGCCGCAGGAGCATCCGGGTGGATCGTCAAGCCGGCTACCGCCGACGAGTTGCTCAGCACGATCAAGCTCGTCATCCGCTAAATTCACTCCTGTGGGCCAGCCATGATTCCCACCGTGCTGTTCAAGCGTCAGCTCATCGTTACCGCGATCGTGGCCCTGGGTGCTGCCCTGGTCATTTATTTCGCACACCATTTTTTCCATCAGTACTTCAGCCCACCCGAACTGGCGGATGCCATCGGAGCGATTGCCCTGGTTTTTTGCGCATTTTTTGCCCAACACCTCGTCTCGCACCTTTTCTACCGCGACGCTTCGCTCGGACAGCAACGCGCACTCACCAAGAGTAAATCCCTGCTGGAACGCCACCAGCACCTTGCGTCTGCCGCGAGTCATGATCTGTTGCGCCTCACCGAGCTGACCAGGATTCTGCGGGCTCAACTGCAGGGCAGCATCGACTTCACCGAACGCTCGGCCGTTGACCTCGTCACTCGGCTACACGAAATCGATACCGTGGTCACTGAGCTTGATCGCCTGGTTGTCGGTAGCGCCACTACGGCCGACGAGCAGCTAAAGCGCTCCGCCGACTCCGTTGCCAGCAACCGCCAACTGCTCGAACGCATGGATGCGTATATCGAACAACGCCGGTGCAATGCCCAGAACGACCTTGAACGGGGCAATGAGGTCGCCAGCGAAGCCGCCGCACTTGGCGAGTTGATCGAACTGGTGCGCAAGATTGCCGGCCAGACCAACCTGCTGGCGCTCAATGCAGCCATCGAGTCGGCACGTGCCGGAGAGAGCGGACGTGGATTCGCGGTCGTAGCCGATGAAGTCCGCAAGCTCTCGAACGAAACGGAAATAGCCGTAGACCGAATCAGCGATGGCATCCGCACATTGAGCGACCATATCGCCGAACGGTTTCAACACCAGAAGGCGGAAGAATACGCCG
>CAZHFS010000094.1:0-9194 GCA_964531885.1 uncultured Propionivibrio sp. | reverse complement strand
ATGCCGAGGTCCGGGTGCAGAAGACCCGCCGCGATCCGAGCTACTCGGTCGGCGATACCTGCTTCCTGGCGTTCCCGCATCCGCACTGGTACCCGGTCGAGTAATCGCCGAGACCCCGGCCAGCCGCTCGGCTGGCCGGGGGGTGGCATCAGAACACTGACAGTTTTCCCGCGCAATCACCCTCGGGTGGTTCGTTCCGGAGCGTTCAATCCCCTGACGCTCCGGTATTTTTTTGCGCGCCTGCTACGTGCCTGCAATGGGGGAAGCATCAAGGCGTTGCGGCGAAATAGGACACGGACACCGATCGAAAGCGCAGAATGTGACAGCCAACATTGCAAGACGCAGGGCGCAGCCTAAGATGTAAGAAGCATTTCTGCGGGTTTTTTCAATGCATTCCGTTTATGAGGAGGTTGCATGAAACAGGCTCAAAAGGACACAGTCACATCTTCACCGCCCGGCAAGGTCCGGAAATCGAAAAACCAAGCGACAGACCCTTCCGCCGCGGATAGCGGCGCCTTGACCGCCAAGCGCTATGACAAGGAGCTCAAAAAGCTGCATGTCGAGTTGGTCAGGCTACAGCGCTGGGTGGTGGCCAAGGGGCTCAAGGTGTGTATCGTCTTCGAGGGGCGGGATGGGGCAGGCAAGGGGGGCACCATCAAGGCGTTGACCGAGCGGGTCAGCCCGCGCATCTTCCGCGTCGTGGCCCTTCCTGCACCGACCGAGCGCGAGAAGAGCCAGATGTATCTGCAGCGCTATATCGCCCATCTGCCGGCGGCCGGCGAAGTCGTTATCTTCGATCGCAGCTGGTACAACCGCGCCGGCGTTGAACGGGTGATGGGCTTTTGCAAGCCAGAATTGGTCAAGCGTTTCCTCGAAGCGGTGCCGAACGTCGAGCGCGCCCTGGTCGAGTCGGGGATCATCCTGGTCAAGTACTGGCTGGAAGTCAGCCCGGAGGAGCAGGAACGCCGCCTGCGCGACCGGATTAACGACGGGCGCAAGACCTGGAAGCTCTCGCCGATGGATGTGCAGTCGTTCAACCGCTGGGATGACTACACGGTGGCTCGCGACGAGATGATCGCCGCTTCGGATACGCCCTGGGCGCCGTGGCATGTGGCGCGCTCCGAGGACAAGAAGCGCGTCCGGCTCAACGTCATCAGCCACCTGCTGACGCAGATTCCGTACGAAGCGCTTCCAGAGGCCAAGGTCAAACTGCCCAAGCGCAAGATCGGGCGGGTGAAGACGACGAATTACGAGTTCAAGTACGTTCCCGAGCGCTATTGAGCACGGGTCTCCGGTGGCGTCAGGACGGCGCCGCCGGAAAACAGGGAGTCGGTGGGTAGGAAGTAGAAAAACGCGCAGGCCGAGCGGGCGCGACGCGGGGCTAACCTGGGCGGTTTACTTGACCTCGTATTCGAAGCGAACCGGATCAGCGCCCTCAACGATCACCTGCAAGGTGCGCTTGCCGGCCGGCTCCTGCGGGCCGATTTCCCATTCGCCGTAAATCTTGCCTTCGACCGGCACGAGACGACGCTGGCTGACCTGATTGCGCCGTTCGTTCTTGAGGCCGAGCGCTTCGGCCAGCGGGTCGGGCTTGGTTTCCACGAGTGGCGGCAGGATGTATTCCTCGCTCACACTCACCGCGCGCGCCTTGGTGCGCAGTTCAATTACCCAGCCGTAACGCTGCCCGGTCTGGTGAGAGACGGTGTGGGTCGGAAAAAAAACCGTACGTGCCTCGCCACGAGGCGTAAACAGGCCGAATTCGGCGCCGAGTATTTCCACTGGTGGCACCTTGGGAGCAGCGTGGGCAACGGGAAGAAAAGCCAGGACAGCGGCGCCGAGCAGGTGGCTCAGTGCGCGAGAAAGGGCAATAGAAAGACGCATGGTGCACGAGAAACGCAGATGAATCGGTCAGCGCACTATACCTGAGCGAAGGCATCGGTGGCGGACGATCGATTCGCATAAGCGTCGCAGCTGACTATCCATGCCTTTGCGCGGCCCTCGCCTTTATTGGCGTTTGACAATCTTGTCAAAACGAGTGTCCATGCATGCGCTCAGGTCGGTGGTAACAAATCTGCCGTCGCAGAACAGGCTAAAAATGGTCGCTGGTGTTGGGGCGGATTGCGCTTGCGCCAGGGTTTCCAACTTGACGATCTTCAGCGGCAGACTACGTTTGCGCGCTGTTTCCGCCAACGAGGTGCGCACATGAAATTCGGTGTAGGGGCATCGGTTTGAGTAATAGGCCACCAGCCCCGTTTTGTCCGGGCATTGGCCGCTACGGGCGGAGGCATTGAATTGCGGCGCGGTTGCCGGCTTGCCCAACGAAAGCGCCAGCAAAACGAAGCCGGCAGGGGTCGTGTCGACTACCTCAAAGCCGTGTTTGAGCAGCCATTGGGTATCGCTCAGGAAATGCATTTTTTTTGCGCCGGCGACGGTGACGATGCCTTTCTTCCGGTGCTTTCGAGCGTCCTCGACTGCCTGCGCCAACAAGGCCTTGCCGTGTCCCTGGTCTTTGTAATGCCCGGACACCCAAAAGCAGCCAAGCATCAGATGGTCGGGCGCAGTGACGGGAATCCAGGCGCTCTCGGCAGGGCCATATTCGATGAACACTTTGGCCCGTTCGTCCAGGCGGCGAAAGACGTAGCCGTGATCAAATTCGCGCGCCAACCACGCCTTCTTCATGGCGTAGATCTCGGCACATTTTTTATCCGAGAAGGCGCAGCAGATGTGTTCAGACGCGATGTTGCCGGGCGACAGGCTGAGGTAGGGCATAGGCACGCGAGGCTCCGGAAAGGATTGTTGGCATCATGCCGCAAGACGAGTCGATCCGGGAGGAAAATGACAGACAAGTAAAAAATCGGCGTGATTGAAACGCAACTCGCATTTCCAGCCAAGGATGGCGTGAAAAAATCGAGCCGGTGTGTCAGACTTTCACAATGATCACGATCCGACCTGTGTTAATTGTTGCCCTGATTGCGCTTTCGTCCTCCGCGCAGGCCGAGTGGTTTGAGTTGGGGCGCACGAGTGCTTTCCGCGTTTATATCGAGAACAAATCGATTCTGCGTCGCGGTGATCTGGCCCAAGTGATGCAGTTGATCGACTTTACGAACGCGCAGTGGATCGATACACACACCGTGATTGGGTCGGTCCGGCAACTCAACGAATTCGATTGTGCTCAAGGCCGATATCGCACGCTGGGGGCCGTGGCCTTCTCCGAGCAGATGACCGAGGGCAAGATGGTGGGCGAGGAAAAAACACCGGAAGCCCAGTGGATGGCCGTTGAGCCAGAGAGCGCCGCCGATCAGGTGCGCAAGCTTGTTTGCGGCAAGAAGTAGCTCCTGATAACCCGCGCTTTTCATTCGAGTGAACGACAAGGTCGTTGCCACAATTCGTGTCGGGCAACTGGCTTAATCCGAGCTCAGCACGTTCCGGCAGTCGCGGAGTGTGCCGTGCCGCTTCAAGTGGCGTGTTACGCGCCTACCTCTGCCCGGCGCTGTGCCGACGGAGCAGAGGCACTATCCCATCGGATGTGCTCGTCCCAGCACAGCGACCTAGGTTTGTCCCTCGTGAACCAGGCGGATGGTGTTGATCGAAAGCACGGTCAGGTCGACGAGGTTACGATAGAAGGTGCATTGCGCTCCCTCGAGAACGGCTGCCTGAAAGTCGGGCAGCCAGCGGTCAAGGTGATTGGTGACCAAGCGTGCGCGCAAGGCATTCAATTCGCTGATTGCCTGTTGGTCGCCGTCGCGCAAGGCAGCGGCCTGGCGGAACAGAAGCGCGTACATAAATTCGAGTTCGACGGCGATGTGATCCGGCAAATCCAGAAACTCGGGGTCGATCTCAAATCCCCCCGCGGCGTACAGGTCGAGGATCGCTTGTGTGGTTTCAAGCGCGGGTTCTCCGCGCTTGGCCAGCCAAGCCGATTCGTAAGGCACCGCCAGCAGCCCGACCGGCCCGAGAAAGAGATGCGCATAATCGACGAGCAATTCCTGATGGGTGTTGGCGCCGAATGCGGACTTGAGTTCGCGGGCACGAACGGCGATGTCCGCATCGATGTGGCTTGCCGCAATCTCCAGCGCGTCGAACAGCCTTTCCTCGGTAAAGGCCGCGGAAGGCTCATAGTAGCAGGCGGAGAGAAGGCGGCAGAGATCGGCCATTGCCGCGATGCGGTTGTATTGTGAAGTCATCATGCGTCGCACGAAAAGTTGAAGGTTGGTTTGATCCACAAGGCGGCGAGTTTAAGGCGGATGCTGGACGACTCGAGCCTTTCTTGCGCGCCTTGTGGGCAAACCGGGTTAGGTGACTTTTCTTCTGGCCTCAGGTTCTTGGGCTGTACTTGCCAACGTAATAGACATTCGGGCGCGTCCCTTTTTCGGGTTTGAGCACGAAGTGCCGCTTGCTCGCCAGAACCGTCGCCACCTTGGATTGCGAGTCCTCCAGGTCGCCAAAGATGCGCGCCTCGGAGGGGCATGCCTCGACGCAGGCCGGCTGCAGCCCGTTAAGCGTACGGTGCGCACAGAAGGTGCATTTTTCGACGATGCGTTTTTTGCGCAGCGGGCCGACGTCCTTCGACTCATAGAGATTCATCGCCGGGACAGGCACGCCGATTTTCTTGGTGACTTCAGCGCCCGAGGCGGTCACGCCGGCAAGCATTGGCATTGTGTCCTCCCACTTTGGATGCAGGGGTTTGTAGCGACCGTTGAAGCTGATCACGCTGTACGTCGTTCCGTTGTAGCTCGCTTCATCGAGTTCCTCGTGGCTGTACGGACAGGCTTCCTGGCACTCCCGGCAGCCAATGCACAGTGCCGGATCGTGCATGGTGATGCCTTCCGGTGTCTTGTACATCGCCTTTTGCGGCTTGACCGGGCAGACCTCGACGCACGGGGCTTCCGAACAGTGATTGCAGAGCACCGGCATGACCCAGTGTGTCGTGTTCGGGAACGTTCCCTCGGTCTTCATCAGGAAGTCGGCCCAGTTGAAGCTCTGGCCGTCCTCGGTATCGCGGTCGCGCGTCGTGTTTTCGGCTTTGCACGCGAAAGCGCAAGCGCCACAACCCACACAGCGCTGCAGGTCGATAACCATTCCAAATCGCATTTTTATCTCCTAGAGCATGTGGGTCAGAGCACGACTTTTTCGATGCGCACGCCGGTGAAACCACCATTGCGCGCGGTCGCGCCGCTTAAACGGTCGTAGTCGTCGACCAGGATTTCGTTATTGTTGCCACCCCGCGCCGCCTTGCCGTACTGCGCTGCGGCTACCCGTCCGTAGGCCCAGTGCCCCTGGCCGTAGCACTTGGTGACCGTGCCAGGACGCACGCCCTCCCACAGCTTGAGCTTGGTGACGATGGAGCCGGCGGGCGAAGAAATCTTGACGGTGTCCCCGCTCTTCAAGCCCAGGCGCGCGCCATCGGCCGGATGCATCTTGAGCACGTCTTCCCACGACACATCGCCCGGATCGACCTTCTTGAACTCCTGATACCAGGTCAGGTTGGCCGAACGGCCTTCCCGGTTGAGCCGCGACTTGTAATCGATGAAGGCGAACGGATAGTCGGTGTCGCTGCCATGCCGCTTGGGTGGCTCGTAATGCGGCACGAAAGCCACTTCGCCGCGCGCCACGTAGCCGGAGACTTGCATGATGTCGTCAACCGTCGTCTCGTATTTCTTGGCGTGTTCGAGTAGGCCTTTCTTTGCTGTTTCGCTGTAAAACTCGAACTTTTTGGTCGCCGTGGCAAACTTGCCACCCCATCCCTTCTTGAGCGTGTACTTCGGGCCGCTGAACATGCCCTTGGCCCGGAAGTCGTCCCAGCCTTTCAGCGGCGCGTCACCCTTGAGCGGCTCCTTCGGCTTCCAGAGCGAGACGCTGCTCATCTTGGCGGTGATGATCGAAAAATCGAGCGCATTGCTCGGGGGCTTGCCGGTTTCCGGATCCTTGAACTCCTTGGCGTAGTAGTCGAACAGGTTGGGGAAGCCTTTCTGCTTTAGCTTTTCGGCCAGCAGCCACATGACTTCGGTTTCTTCCTGTTTCACGTCCCACAGGCGCTTGACGGCACCCTGCTGCAGCGCGGCGAAACCGTAGCCGTTGCCCATGTTGGAGACGACCGACCAGCCCTCGGCGGAATTGAAGGTCGAAGGCAGGACGATGTCGGCGAACTGGGTCATCTCCGAGGCGTTGGTCACCATGTGCACGAAGAACGGCACCTTGGCCATGGCCTTGTCCCAGCGGTCGGCGCCGGTGCAGGAGAAGTTGAAGTTCGACCACGATGAAATGAAGACCTTGACCGCGCCCGGATCCTTGAGCATGCCGTTGGCCACGTTGTTGGTTACCACGCCGCTGCCCGGGCGGGCGCCCATCATCGCCGGCATGTCCTTGGCGCCGCGTCCGTCGAGTTTCTTTCCTTTGGCCATCTCCTTGGCCAGGTCATCGACATACGCATCGGCTTTCGGGTAGGCGGCCAGCGGTACGCTGCTCGATTGCCACACGCCGCCTTCGACATCAATTGAGCCCAGAATGCCGTTCAGGGCATGCACCGCCATCGCCGCGTAGGTGCCGCGCGGCATCATCGCCGCGCCGGGCCCCATCCAGACGGCTGTCTTGGGCGCGGCCTTGCCCATGGCCCGCGCCACGCGCACGATCTGTTCGGCGGGGATCAGCGTTTCCTTCTCGGCCCATTCGGGGGTGCGGTCCTTGAGTTCAAGGTTCCACCATTTGATCAGACCATAGGTTTCTTTTTCCTCGAACTCTTCTTCGTTCACGCTCCGGCCAGCCTTGAACCCGCCCCAGAAACTCTTGAAGTCGCCAACGAATTCCTTGTTCCACAGCCCTTCAGTCAACAGCACGTGCGCAATCGCCACGGCCAGCGCCCCGTCGGTCCCCGGCTTGATCGGCAACCATTCGTGCGCCTTGGCCGCCACATTGGACAAACGGGGATCGACCGCGATGACCGTGCCGCGCGCCATGATTTCGTGGAAATGATGGATCGTGTTCGGCACCATGCGGTTGGACGCCAAGGGGTCGGTACCCCACAACACCAGGCAGTTGGTCTTCGGCAGGTCGTAGTCGCGATACCCGAAAAAGCCCTGGGTCAGTCCCGGCCCCATTTTTTCTGCCTCGGCGCAGATGGCGCTGTGCGAGAAATAATTGCCTGTGCCGAAAATTTTCGGCAGCGCGCCGTACATCAGTTCGGTTGCCGTCGACGAGTAGCGCCCGCGCATGTACAGGAACTTGTGGCCTTCCTTGGCGCGGCGCAGTTCCATCATCTTTTCGGCGACGGTGTCGAGCGCTTCGTCCCAGGTGATGGGGACAAACTTCGGATCGACGCCGCGCCCCTTGACCGGGTTGGTGCGCTTCATCGGCACCTTGATGCGATCCGGATCGTATACCTGCTGCGGGATCAGGTGCCCGCGCGGGCAGCAATAGCCGTGATTGGTTTTCGACAACGGATTGCCGCGGACGCGCACTGCGCGTCCATTCTGGACGAAGATCTGCACGGCGCACCACTGGGTGCAGCCCTGGCAGACGCTCCCAATCCACTCCCCTTGCGGCGGTGAGCTGCCGTTTGACTTGCGTGGAATCATCGCCGAAGAAACCGGGCGAGACATCGAGGTCGAGCACCCTGCTGCAAGCAGACAGGCTGTCGCCGCGGAAAACTGGATGAAGGTCCTGCGGGTCAGTTTCATTTGACATACCTCCTTGATGGCGTTGCCAGGTGCGTGGCAGGCGTTATTTGAGCGAGAGGATCCACTGGATCATGTTGGCAAGCTCGGCTTTGTCCTTGGTCTTGACGACCTTGTGCTCTTCTTCCGTGCCGTCTTCCAGCTTGACCTTCATGCTCGTCGTGATCTGGTTGAGGATCTTGCTTTCGGCATCAGGCTTGCCCGCGTATTTCTTGCCGATATCCTTCAGAGAAATCGCGTCCTTCTTCTTGTCCACAGCATGGCATTTCAAACAGCCTTCTTTCTTGGCCAGGGCTTCGGCTGCCGCGGCGTCGGCCGCTTGGGCCGCTGGGAGATTGATCAGAACCGCCCCGAGAAGCGTGGCAAGGGTGAGAGTGGTTTTCATAGTGAGCCTCCGAGAAAAAATGGATTGATAGGTGCCGGGGATGGTTTAGTGCTGATGCCACCCGGTAATCATCATCTTGAACATCTGCCCGACGGTCTTGCCGGTTGTGCCTAGATAAATGTGTGAAAGCAGGAAGAGCAGCACAGCGACTGCCGACAGGTAATGCAGCAGAGCCACCGGTAGCAGTCCGTCGAAGCCGAACAGCGTTTCCGGCGCGAATTGCGGGTACAGGTAGATCAGTCCGCTGACCAGGATCACGGGCAGCAGCAGATACATGACGCTCCAGTAGGTGATGGCTTGGAGCGCATTGAAATGCTCTTCGGGCGACGGCTCGTGCGGGTGTGGCTCGCCGCGGAAGACCCCGATCGCGTACCAGCGGGCCTGCGTAAGGATGCGCTGGAAGATGCCTGGGGGCTTGGGCACGAACTGCCACCAGTTGCCGGTTACGACATTGGCCACGACGAAGAAGAGATAGGCGCCGATCAGCAGTACCCCGGCGGTATTGTGGATGCGCACGGCGAGGGCGAAATCGACGAGTGGCAGTGTCGGGTCGGCGAAGTGGATGCTCAGACCGGTGACGCCGAGCGTGAGGATCAAGAGAGCATTGGCAGCGTGCCAGAGGCGAATCCACGGTGCAATGAGGTAAGTGCGACCCGCGTCTGCGGCACCGTGGGCGGTGACATCCTTGCCGCGCATGAGGAAACGGCCGAGCCCGTGGGCCAGCAGCCCAAGGATCATGAGACCGAAGGCGGAGAGGATTACGGCATCAAGCAGCGGGTGCCGGGTGGCGCCTGGAACATAGGAACTCGCCAAGATCACGCTGTTGGCAAAGCCAAGTCGTTCCTGTTCTTCCTTGACCAGGTGCCGATAGAGCCGGGTTTTGAGTGAACTGCTGGTGCTGTGACAGGACAGGCAGTTTCTTTCCGCCTTGTCTTTGCTGAGGATTTCGTGCGACAGCATTTCTCCGGCCTTGACCTCCGGCGTGTGGCACTCGACACAACGCACCGACTGCCAGTGCTGGCGGGCATTGGGTAGCCAGGCATGAATTTCGTCGGGGGATCTGCGTTCTTTCTTTTCCGGCGCATATTTGGCAAATTGCGCGTCCGAGTCGTGGCACCCCAGGCAAATGCGGTTGTCCT
>CAZHFS010000093.1:0-9372 GCA_964531885.1 uncultured Propionivibrio sp. | reverse complement strand
CTTCGCCGAGGCGGAAACTTGAGAAGCGCAGGTCGCCGCAGCCATCCGGCTGCCAGTTGGTCAGCGTGCCGCCAAGGTGGCCGAGGTAGGGCGTGGCGGCGTCAAGGATCATGCGATGGTCCAGGCTTTCGGCTTCGACGATCCCGGCGCGCGGGTGCGCAAGCATCCACACGATGCCGCCGAGCACGCCTGCTGCCACTTGCAGGGTGGTGGCGTTGTTGTAGGGAGCGAGGCGTCGCGCCTCGTCGAGGTCGAGGGTGGAGCCGTACCAGAAGGCACCGCCGGGAAAGACGAGGAGAACGCCGAGCTGGTCGGTGCCTTCGACGAGTTCGTCGCGCAGCACCGTGCGCCGGGCAGGGCGCGGGTAGCCGGCAGCCACCCAGGCGTCGAGCGAGGCACGCGCTGCCGGACACGGGGCGTAGGCGTAGTGCACCGTCGGCCGGTACTGTGGGCGCTCGGCCGAAGTGCCCGGAACGGTGAGCCATTCGGCGATGGAAATGGCCTCGTGGTGGGTGATCAGGTAGGCCTCCTGTTCGCCGGCCAGCGGCACCCAGCTCTTTACCTTGACCTCGGCGCTGCGCCGGTTGAGGTAGATCGCCGCGCGGCTGCCGCTGGCGTGCGTGCGCCCGTCGGTGGGTAGGGCGCCTTCGTGCGAACCCCAGCCGAGCTCGGCCGGCTGGCGTGATTCGGCGAGCAGGCCATCGACCGACCAGGTGTTCTGGAATTCGTCCTTGCCCTGCGGCATGTCAGTCACCTGCGTGTCCCGTTCGGCGATGTGGATGACGCGTACGTCGAGCATCTGCGCGAGCCGGGCCCAGTCGGCGGGTGGCGCGGCGAGGCCGCGCAGGGCCGCGAGTTCGTGCAGCGCGGCCTTGACGAAATGGCTGACGAGGCCGGGATTGGCGCCGTGCGCGATGACCGCCGTCGGCGTGTCCGGACGGGAACGGGAGAGCGCGGCGTGGCGCAAATCGTAATTGGTCGTCGGGCGGGTTTCACCGTTGGCCAGCGTTTCATATCCGCCGGCCCAGGGTTCGACGCAGGTGTCGATATACAGGACGTCGTGCGCCTGGCACCAGTCGATCAGTGCCAGCGAGGATACCTCGACCGAGAGGTTGATGAGCATGTCGCCGGGGTTCAGGCGTTTGGCCAGCAGCGCGGCGTGGTTGTCTTGGGTCACGGCGATCACGTCGTGATGCAGTCCGTAGCGGTTAGCAAGCTCCCGGCCGTTGGTGTCGGCGCTGAGGATGGCGATGTCCGCCGGGCGGCAGGCGAAGTGTGCGAACAACAGGGGCACCAGAGCCTGGGCGATGGCGCCAAAGCCGACCAGCAGAAACTTGCGGGGAATTTCGGTATCCGTGCGCAGAGGTGGGGGTGTGTTGAACCCAGCCATTCTTGTTGTCCCTCCGTGGTGGTTTTTTACCCGAATTATGCAGCGATTTGGGCAAAATGCGACCCTTCCGGATTTGCTCACGAATCACAATGGGTGGATTGTTGTTTGGCCCTGCTTTCCCGTGTCAGCAGACTGGTAGCGTTGGGGTGGGGTACGCCGGACGAAGTGGGGCTGGGAAAGGGGCGAGCAACAGGGGTGACAGGCGCTGCCAGCCTGCGCCGCCGCGGTGGAGGCGGCGCAGGCAGTACGTCAGGTGCTGAAGCGCAAGGTATGTGCCTTGAGCGCCGAGGCAAGACCGGACAAGGCCTCGGCGGCCGAGGAGGAGGATTGGGCCGCTTCGGTGCCGCGGACTACGGTCTGTGCCAGATGCTCGGTGTTGCGGGCGATGCTTTCAGCCCGCTGCAGTTGCCCTCCAAGGCCCGCCACGAGATCCTGGGCGCTTTGTGCGGAGCGTTGGCAGTCGCCCTCGATGCGTCGCGTCGCGGCTTCGGCATCGGAAGCCAGCGCGGTGCTCTGCAGAGCTCGTTCGGCGGTGGCGGCGACGGCCCTGGTCGAGACCCCGGCGGCCGCGTTAAGGTGGGAGAGCATGAGCTCGATCTGGCGTGTGCTATCGGCGGTACGTTGCGCCAGCATGCGTACGGCATCAGCGACCACAGCAAAGCCGCGTCCGGCCTCGCCGGCCCGCGCTGCTTCGATGGCTGCGTTGAGCGAGAGCAGGTTGGTCTGCTCGGAAATGTCCTTGATCTCCTGCGCAAAGCGCGAGATGTCGACGGTGTGCTGATGCAGTTCGCGCATTGCCCGGGCCGAAGCGGCGGCTTGTTCGGAGATGGTGCCGATCTCGCCGATCGCGGCATGGATGATACGCCCGCTCTGGGCTGCGCTTTCCTGGGTCTGCTGGGCGCGCTCTGCGGCATCGGCGGCGTGCGCGGCCATGTCGCTCAGGGCCACGCTGAGTTCCTGTACGGCCGCCGAGATCGAGGCGGTCATGTCGTTCTGTTGCGCAGCGGCCTGTGCCACTTCGCCGGCTGACTGGCGCAGGCGGAGCGCGTTATCGGAGGTTTCGTGCGCCCCGTGCTTGACTGCGCCAATGAGTTCGCGCAGGCGATCTTGCATGGCGGCCACGGCCGCAACGAGCGAATGCGCCGCGGCATGCTGGCTGGGCAATGGCCGGGTCAGATCGCCGTTGGCGATGTGTTGCGTGGCGTGCAGGACGGGGGCGAGCTCGCCACCCAGGCTGCGCAGGGTCTGGCGCCCGATGACATAGGCCAGGAGCAGCGACAAGGCGCTGCCGCAGGCGCCGACCAGGAGCAGGGTGGCGGCGGTGCTGTCGTATCGTTGCGCGGCGACCGTTGCCGTCAATGCGAGCCGTGCCCGTGCTCCGTCCGCAACGTGGCCCTTGAGGGTTTGCATGGCTTGCACGAGCTCGGTGTCGGTGTCGCGCAGCGCGGCGTCGACCTGCAGCGCGTATTTGGGCATCCCGGGCTGATGCGCGGCCAGGACATCTTCGTAGAGGGCGTTGAGTTCGTCGGCCAGCTGGATGAGCTGAATCAGCCCCTTCCTTCCGGTATCGTCGAGCCCGGCCGAGAGGGTTTTGATCTCGCCGACACTGCGCTGGAAGGCCGTGCGCCCGGCGTCAAACTCGGCCCGGCCGCGTTCGAATTCGCTGGGCATGAAATTGCGCAGCAGCATGGCATGGAGGCCGCGTTGCTGCCGGTGCAGCGCGTTCTCGGCCTCGCTTACGAGCGCCAGCGTGCGGGCCGAGAGGCTGATGTCGTGGGCAGTGGCCTGGATGTCGTTGCGAAAATCCCTGAAGGTGAGGAGGGCCGTGGCGAGGAGGAGGGCGCCGAACAGCACGCCGACGACGACCATCATGATCAGCCGGGCGCGCAGCGAGAGTTTTTCGAGGGTATTCATGCCGATCTCGGAGGGTTGAAATCGGCATGAGTCTAGGGAGTACGTGTTACCGCTTTTTTACGCCGGAAAGTTCAAATGAGGCGGGGCGGCGACACACTACGCCGTGGCCCCATGCACTCAGTAACTGATGCTGGCGGCGTTGAGCAGGCCGATCGAGATCGAGAAGGTCGCCAGCAGGATCGCCGAGGCCGTATGTCCTGCCTCGATTTCCCGGGCTTTGCGGCGCAGGGCGAGGAAGACGAGGAGTTGCACGATGCCGGTGATGATGCCCCAGATCGCCATTTCGACGATCGAGCGGGTGAAATAGATCGCCGAGACGAGCGGCAGGGTGAATCCGATGACCGCGCCGCCAAGGGCGATGGCGGCGGCGTTGTTGTTTTTCGCAATAAGCTCGAATTCACGGTAAGGGGTGACCTGGGCATAGATCCACACGAACAGCCCGAGCATGGCGCCGGAGGAAAGCAGGTAGCCAAGGAAACTGAGCACCGGTTTGAGGATGAGGGGGATATCCATGGTCAGGCCTCGCTGGGGGTGAAGTAGTGGGGGATGAACTGGCTCTGGTTGGTGGTGATCGGTGAAGTGTCCTCGCGGATGCACAGGCCGCAGGATTTGCCGTCAACCAGCCAGACGCCGAGTACCGGGTAGCGTCCGGAAAACTCGGGGAGGGGATGCAGCGCCTGGTAGATGTGCCCTTCCTGTCCGTACGGGCCGTCGCCGCGCGCCAGCAGGCGGCCGTCCGCGTACAGCTCGACGTTGGCCCCCTCGCGCGAGAAGAGCGGCTTGCGTGCAAATGCCGCGAGCCGGTTGGCGCTGAAGAACGCCGGGAGCAGGTTGGGGTGGTCGGGAAAGAGCTCCCACAGGATCGGCAGCAGGCCCTTGCTCGACAGCGGCGCCTTCCACAGGGGCTCGATGAAGCGCGTTGCTGCGGTGGCGATGTGCCGCCCGAAGTCCTCGCGCATCGCCCATTCCCAGGGATAGAGCTTGAAGAGCTGGGTGATTGGCTGCTCGTCGAGATCGACGAAGGTGTTGCGCCGGACATCCCAGCCGATGTCCTCGATGTCGATGTGCCGCGCCGTTCGCCCGGCCTGGGTCAGGGTGTCCATCAGATAGGTGGTGCACACCCAGTCCTCCTCGTTGCCGGCGAGCGAGGCGAAATGGACCGCGCCGTTGCCCGGCAAGGCGCGCCAGCGCTCGACCAGGCGCTCGTGCAGCGAGTTGAACTGGTCGGCCTCGGGGTGGCAGTCCTCCAGCCAGTGCCATTGCGCAATGGCCGACTCGAGCAGCGAGGTCGGGGTGTCGGCGTTGTATTCGAGCAGCTTGGGTGGCGATTGTCCGTCGTAGGCGAAATCGAAACGGCCGTAGAGCGAAAAATCATTTTCCAGCCGGGAGAGGGTGATCGCCGGCCAGAAGGCAGGCGGGATACCGAGCTCGCCGAGTCGCCCCTTGGCGATGACGTGCGCCAGTGCTTCCAGGAACCGCTGGTGCAGGTCGTCGGCCGCTTCTTCCAGGAGGTCAATTTCCGCAGCGGAGAAGCGGTAGCAGGTGCCTTCCTGCCAGTAGTCGTCCCAGGCATGGAAGGAGAGGCCGATGGCTTCGAGTTTTTGTGCGTAGCCGGGGCGCGGCGGGATGGTGAGGCGTTCCAATCAGCCCCCGCCGGAGAAACTGTGCGCGCTGCTACCGAAACCGCCGCGGGCCGTGGTGTTGTGGGCGAGGGTGATGCGGCCACTGCGGTCGGCGTGGCCGGGTGTGGTGTCGATGTCGTAGGCCCGGGTCGGCTGGCCGGAACGCAGCGCGCTCTGGCGCAGCGGCTGCGTTTCGCCGTTGGGGCGCACCGCGACCGGATAGCCGGCCTGGCGGTCCCAGTAGTAACTCGGGCCACTGTAGTAGCGCAGGCCAGAGCTATAGGGGTTTTCGCGCTCGGAGACCGAACACAGGTTGCTGTCATACCCCCATTCCTGGGTGCAATCGCTCAGTTTCGAGTAATAGTTGCGCCGTACTTCAAGAGGCGGCTCGCTCGGTGTGCTGCTGTCGAGCGCGTATTTGCCGTAACCGGCCAGCGAGCCAATGCCGAGGAGGAGCAGGGGGACTTGCGCGGATTTTCTCAAGACGAATCTCCAGATCCGAAGGCGTAGCCCTGGGGACGAGGAATTCAGGGCGCTTCGTCATTATGGCATTGTCTTGTTATTTGCGGGAGGGGATCGCCAAGCAGGCTTGGGGGCGCTGAAGAAAACGGCGAATGGGAGGAGGCGCAAGAGGCCGGTACGCAGCGATCAATCCATGGCGCGACGATAGGAGCGGGCAGCGGGCAATTCAACCAAGATTCGCTGTGGCCTGTGCCGCCATCGATTCGGCGTTACCTTGGTTTCTATGGAACGACGCCACCCCGTACGGAGCGGCGTCGGTTTGAGGCAGGGGGCTTCAGCGCGCTTACGTGCCGCGCAGCTTTGCGCGGGCCGCTTCGGCGCGCTGCACGAGTTGCGTAGGGGTTTCGCCGAGCACGGTGAAATGCCCCATCTTGCGGCCGTGCCGGGCTTCGCTTTTGCCGTAAAGATGGAGCTTCAGGTCGGGGGCGGCGATGGACGGCCAATCGGGCTCTCGCGATGTTCCTTCGGCATCGAACCACAGATCGCCGAGCAGGTTGATCATCACCGCTGCGCTGTGCGCCTGCGGGTCGCCGAGCGGCAGGCCGCACAGGGCGCGCACCTGCTGCTCGAACTGGCTGACGGTGCAGGCGTCGAGCGTCCAGTGCCCGGAGTTGTGCGGGCGCGGGGCAAGTTCGTTGACCTTGAGTTCGCCACCAACGAGAAAGAATTCGACCGCCAGCGTGCCGATGTAGCCGAGTTTTTCGGCGATGCGGCGGGCAATGGCCTGGGCTTCGGCTAGGCGCTCCGCCGGCAGGCGGGCCGGAACGATGGAGACGTCGAGGATGCCGTTGCAGTGTTCGTTTTCGCTCGGCGTGAAAGCACGGATTTCCCCGTCCTGGCTGCGCGCAAGGACCACCGAGACTTCGCCGTCGAGCGGCAGCAGGCTTTCCAGAACGCAGGCTTCACCGCCCATGCCGGCAAAGGCGGCAAACGCTTCTTCGCGGGTGCGCACGCGGGCCTGGCCTTTGCCGTCGTAACCGTGGCGGATGACTTTCAGGATGCCGGGGAAAAGGGAGGCATCGGCGTTAGCAATGTCTTCTGCCTGAGTGATTGAAGCGAAAGCAGCCAGCGGGAAGCCGTTGCCGGCGAGGAATTGTTTTTCCGCTAGGCGGTTCTGGCACACGGCAACGGCATCCGCCGAGGGGTGCACCGGACAGTGGCCGGCGAGAAAGCGCAGAGCCGCGGCCGGGACGTTCTCGAATTCGGTGGTGACCGCGGCGCATTCGGCGGCCAGGCGCGC
Organism: uncultured Propionivibrio sp.; assembly: GCA_964531885.1. Lineage (GTDB taxonomy): Bacteria > Pseudomonadota > Gammaproteobacteria > Burkholderiales > Rhodocyclaceae > Propionivibrio. The sequence continues at coordinate 2,684 of CAZHFS010000093.1, read as the reverse complement.
GAGCGCAGTCGGGTCGTCGTAGGCGGTGGCAAGGTGAACGTCAGCCACGCTGGCGGCCGGGCAATCCGGAGAGGGATCGACGACCATGACCCGGTAGCCGAGTTTCTGCGCGGCAACGACGAAATAGCGACCGAGCTGGCCGCCGCCGAGCAGGCCGAGGGTGGCGGGAGCGGCGATCATTGCGGTGCCTCGAGCTGCATCGCCAGTACCTTGTCGGTCTGTTTGGCGCGGAAGGTGTCGAGGCGGGCCGCGAGATCGGCGTCCTCGTTGGCCAGCATGGCGATGGCAAACAGTGCCGCATTGGCGGCACCGGCCTCGCCGATGGCAAAGGTGGCGACCGGGATGCCGCGCGGCATCTGGACGATGGAGAGCAGCGAGTCGAGTCCCGAGAGTGCGCGTGACTGTACCGGAACGCCAAGTACCGGCACCGGGGTCATGGCCGCGATCATGCCCGGCAGGTGCGCGGCGCCGCCGGCACCGGCGATGATCGCCTTGAGGCCGCGTGCCCGGGCCGTTTCGGCGTACTCGCAAAGCAGCTTGGGCGTGCGGTGGGCAGAAACGACGCGCGCTTCATAGGCCACGCCAAATTCTTCGAGCAGTTTGGCCGCTGCCTGCAGCGTCGGCCAATCCGAATCCGAACCCATGATGACGCCGATTTTGATGGCGCTGGGGGTCGTGTTGTCTTGCATTGCAAAGCTCCGTTAGGTGAGTGCCCAGTGGGCGATTCCGACATACAGCGGAATGCCAACCATGATATTAAATGGAAACGTCACGCCGAGCGACATGCCGAGGTACAAAGGCGGCTGTGCTTCGGGGATGGCGTAGCGTAAAACGGCCGGTACGGCGATGTAGGAGGCGCTACCGGCAAGCACCATGAGCAGGGCGGCGTTGCCGGCGTTGAGGCCGACCAGGGCGGCCAGTCCGAGGGCCAGCGCGGCATGTGCCAAAGGTGCCAGTAGGGCGTAAGCGACCAGGGCCGGCGATTGCTTGCGCAGGCCGCGCATGTTGCGTGCCGCGAGCAGCCCCATGTCGAGCAGGAAGAAGGCCAGCATGCCCTTGAACAGGTCGACCGAGAACGGGGCCATGACCGCCTTGCCGGCTTCGCCGGTGATGAGGCCGATGAGCATGGCGCCGAGCAGCAGCAGTTGCGCACCGTCAGTGAAGGATTCATGCAGAACCTTGCCGAGCGGCAGCGGCGTTACCGGCGGCGTGCTCAGGGCGGCCGTGCCGTCGCCGGCAACCCGCAGCGAGGCGGTGCTGGGTTGCTGGCGCAAGGCGTTGGCAAAGAACACGGCGATGATGATGGCCGGTGATTCCATCAGGGCCATGGCGGCGGCCATGTGGCCGCCGTAGGCCAGCCCCTGGGTTTCAAGATGCTGGATGGCCGTGATGAAGGTCACCGCGCTGACCGAGCCGTAGGTGGCAGCCAGGGCGGCCGCATCAAAGCCACCGAGGAAACGTTTGAGCAGCGTGTAGCCGATGAGTGGAACGATGATGGCCAGCAGCACGGCGCAGCCGAGGCTGGTGGCGACTTCCGCATTAAGTCCGCTGGCCGCCAGTGCGAAGCCGCCCTTGAGGCCCAGGGCCATGAGCAGGTAGAGCGACAAGAAACGGGCGATAGAGGCCGGGATCTCAAGGTTTGAACGCACACAGCCCGCGATGAGTCCGAAGACGAAAAACAGGATGGCCGGGTCGGTGAATGTGTGCATGTTGCGCCTCCGTAACTGGACGGGAGCGAATGATAAACGGTCATATAAATCGAGTAAAATCGATAATTCCTATTTAAACGATAGAGTAAATTCGATGCATGTGACGTTTCGTCAGCTCAAACTGTTTCTCGCGGTGGCCGAGCAGCGCAGTATCACCGCTGCGGCCCGGGCTTGCCATGTGACCCAGCCGACGGTGTCGATGCAGCTTAAGGAATTGTCGGAGTCCATCGGTTTGCCGCTTTACGAAGTGGTCGGCAAACGCCTTGACCTTACGCCGGCCGGTGAGGCGCTAGCGCTCTCCGCTCGCGCTATGGTCGAGGAATGGGCCACGTTCGAGCAGCAGATCGATGCCATGAAGGGGCTGACGCGCGGGCGCCTGCGCGTGGCCGTGGTGAGCACGGCCAAGTACTTCGTGCCGCGTATCCTTGGGGGCTTTTGCGCTCGCTACCCGGAGATCGACATCGCCCTCGACGTGCTTAATCGGGACGGAGTGGTCGCGGCCTTGCGCGAGAACCGCAACGACCTGTACATCATGTCGCGCCCCCCGGCCGACATGGATATCGTGCAGCAACCCTTTCTGCCCAATCCGTTGGTGGTCATCGCGCCCGAAGGACATCGCCTGGCCGGTGAGACGGGAATCGATTTCGCGGCCCTGGCCGGCGAACGTTTCATCCTGCGTGAACGCGGTTCGGGAACGCGCCTCGCCTGTGACGATCATTTTGCCGCCAGTGGCGTGTCTCCTGCCGTGCGCCTTGAAATGGGCAGCAACGAGGCCATCAAGCAGTTGGTGGCCGGGGGGATGGGGCTGGCCGTGATTTCCCGCCACGCGCTCGGCCCACACCTCGAAGACGAGCAGCTTACCGAACTCGATGTGGCCGGTTTCCCGATCCATTCGAGCTGGTCGATCATCTACCCGCGCGGCAAGCGGCTGTCCCCGATCGCGGGCGAGTTTCTGCGCTTCCTTGAAGGCGGCGC
>CAZHFS010000092.1:0-9462 GCA_964531885.1 uncultured Propionivibrio sp. | reverse complement strand
TCGTCGGCGCCACCTTCCCGGGCGAGATCGCCCGCGTGCGCGAAATCGTCGGCGACATGCCGCTGCTGGTACCGGGCATCGGTGCGCAGGGCGGCGACGTGGAAGCCACGCTCAACGCCGGCAAGACCACCGCCGGCACCGGCCTCATGATCAACTCTTCGCGCGCCATCCTGTATGCCGGAAAAGACGAACAGTACGCAGCGGCGGCTCGTCGTGTGGCCGAAGAAACCCGTGACCTGATCAACCGGTTCCGCTGATCCTCCAACCCAATCCCTGCAACCCAATCCCGGGCCGCCCAGCGGCCTGGCTATGCACCCGACATGCCTGCCGCCGACGAGACACGCTCCCCCTGGACAGTCTTTCTGATCTTTCTGCGCCTCGGGCTGACCTCGTTTGGCGGCCCGGTCGCCCACATCGGCTTTTTCCGCGCTGAATTTGTCGAGCGCCGCGGCTGGCTCGACGAACATACCTACGCCGACCTTGTCGCGCTCTGTCAATTCCTGCCCGGCCCAGCCAGCAGCCAGGTCGGCATGGCACTCGGCCTGACCCAGGCCGGCTACCGGGGAGCACTCGCGGCCTGGTGCGGTTTCACCCTTCCTTCCGCACTGGCCTTGATTGCCCTGGCCCTCGGTCTCGTCTCGCTCGGCGACGCCCTGCCCACTGGCTTGCTGCACGGGCTGAAAATCGCTGCCGTCGCGGTCGTCGCCCAGGCCGTCTGGGCCATGCAAAAAAGTCTGTGCCCGGATGCCCCGCGCCGTGTCCTTGGATTCCTGGCGGCGGCAAGCGCCCTGCTCTTTCCCGCCGCGCTCACTTCGCCGGTCATCATCGCACTTGCCGGCCTGGCCGGACTGGCACTCTTTCGCCCGGGCACGGAGCGGCCCGCCACACCGCTGGCCGTTCCCATCCGCAAGCGCGCCGCCGTGGCCTGGCTCACCCTGTTCGGCGCACTCCTGATCGGCTTGCCCATCCTCGCGCAATCTGTCGAAAGCACCACGCTCGCCAGGATTGATGCTTTCTACCGTGCCGGCTCACTCGTCTTCGGCGGAGGCCACGTGGTCCTCCCGCTTTTGCAGGCTGAAGTCGTTCAGCCCGGCTGGGTTGACGACAACCTTTTCCTCGCCGGTTACGGCGCCGCCCAGGCGGTCCCCGGGCCGCTCTTTACCTTTGCCGCTTTTCTCGGCGCTGCCATGGGCACCGCCCCGCAAGGAGTATGGGGTGGCCTGCTTTGCCTGCTGGCCATATTCACGCCCTCTTTCCTGCTCATTGCTGGTGCTCTCCCCTTCTGGATCCGTCTCCGCGACAACATCAGTGCCCAGGCCGCGCTTGCCGGAATCAACGCGGCAGTGGTCGGCTTGCTTCTGGCTGCCTTCATCACCCCGGTCTGGACCAGCGCCATCCATCAGCCACGCGACCTCGGCCTCGCCCTCCTCGCCCTGCTTGCCGGTACGCGCTGGAAATGCCCCCCCTGGCTCGTCGTCACGGCTTCGGCGCTGGCCGGCGTATTACTCGCCCAGGCTATGGTGTAGGCACGCGCCACACCGCCGAGAAACGTCAAACAGGATCAGGCCAAACGAGGCTGGCGAAAGAATAGCAGGTAGCGCAAGCACACATAGCCTACGACCAGCCCCGCCACACCAAGCTCAATGCGGGCCAGAGTCTCGATGTGTACGACATCCTCCGCCCAACTGCCCTGTGCGGCCAAATGTTGCGCTAGCTTGAACTGAGCCGTCGCCCCGATCACCATGGGGAAAGTAAACGCCGAAAAGCCCGGCGAAAACGGCAGGCGCACCAGGCGCAACAATGTCAGCCAGACCACCAGGGTCAGCAGCACGGCGACTCCGAACAGCAAAGCCACGAGTGCGGGGGACGGCTGTTCGCTGACACTGAGATACCCTGCCAGCGCCAGGCTGGCAGGCGCGGCCAGGATGGCCAGCGTCGGTTTGGCCGGATCAGGAATTTCACTGCCAAAGACCAGGCGATAAAGCATGAGCGGCAACAAGACGGCCAGGCTGAGCAAGCCGAAGGCGAGCAGCAATCGCGCCAACCACAGGAACTCGCCGGAAGGGCAGGTCAGCGCAGCAACGATGATCCCAACGGGTGGCACGAACCAGCTGGGCAGCATGTGGTTAAGCCTAAACCCGCGCGCCCGGTGCTGAACGAAGGAAAGCAGCAAACCGAGATGCGCAGTCACCGCCAGCAGCCAGATTCCTTGGGTGATCACGGGCAGGTAGGCCGACAGAGCCTTGGCGATCAACATGGTAGTCATCGAGGAGGTCGGCAGCAGGCTCCCGATCACCGGATGCGCCAGATCTTCACGCAAGAGATGGGGATGAAGCAAAAACTTAGCCGCCAAAACACACAACAGCCCCAACGCTAGGCTGGCACCGATCAGTTGCGCACGACCATCGAAACCGCCCAGATTTTCGGCACACCACCCCAGGCTAGCCAGCCCCAGCGCCAGTCCGGCCAAAGGGGTAGGAGCCCCTGCCAGTCGCCGAGATAAAGAAAGAAGGGAATTCATGCGAAACACGTGTTATTGCAGTCTGAAACCTGAAACAAAAAAGCCACGGAGGGTGCAGAGAGGCGCACCGGGTGTACAAGCCCCTTTATCCCTTACCGTTGATGGTACGCAATGTGCGCTACCTGCCGTCTCACGCCCCTTTTGGGAAACACCTTGAGGCTGAACACGACGAGGCGCGATTATAGGCCTTTTCAACCCGTCCAGACAGTTCACGCCCTTTCTGATCAGGGCGCGAGGAATGCCTCGACAATCTTCGCAATTTCGCCGCTTCCCCGCAGCGCACGAATGGCGTCGTTGAACTCACGGAGAAAATCGTTCCTGAACGGGAAACGCTTCTCATCCCCCGCGCCAAACCCCAGATAGCCATACTCCCTTGAAACGACGGCCCCCTCGACCAGAACCCCCGGATGGTCCCCCGTCAACTGCCCCCGCCGTCGCAGGCGCTCGTACTCCCAGTAGATGGAGACACGATCATTCACGTAGCAATCGATCCTGCCGGCGACCAGCTTCATGATGTTCTGCTGGCTCGTACCCGCCTCTTCGTAGGCCAGCTTGCCCTGCACCACGGCCATGCGGAACGCCTCTCCGACCACCTGAAAACCGCTGTTGCTGCCGATCACCAGCCCAGCATAATCGTCCGGCCAGAGCGGTCGCGACTTCTTGAGCACCTGGTCACGACAGACGACAACCACGGTTTCTTCGAGAACGGGTTCGGAATAGGGCGTCATCCAGGGCCGTTCCTGCGGACGACGATACGGTGGATAGAGCGCAAATCCCTGCCCGCTGGCGAGCAGCGCGAGGCCCCGTTTCCAGGGCACCGGTTCGATCGTCACCGCATAGCGGGGCATGCGGGCAAACGCGCGACGCATGATTTCAGCATAGATCCCGACCGCTTTCCCGTCGTCGACATACGAATACGGTGGATAACCCGCATCGGAATAGATAGTCACCGCTATCGGCGCAGGTTCTGCGGCAAAACACGCCGAGGCGGCGATACCCACAAGCCAGCCGATGACTTTGCCGCACCCTTTCATCCGTCGCCCCAGAGGCAAATGACACGGCGCGCTCCCGGCGCGCCGCTTGCTCGACCCAGTATGGTTGACGTAACTCACTCAAGCAAGCGCGCAGCACAAGACACGCCGCACGCTCTACACCGAGCGCGCCGCCGCTTCCTGTGCATGACGCTCGAGTTCTTCGCGCGCCTGCCGGATCACCGTAATGCCCGACGAAAGCGCCAGAACGGCCATCACCAAAGCGACAACAATGTCCGGCCAGCCCTGCCCGGTACCGAACACACCGGCCGCCGCCCCCAGCACGAACAGATTTCCGATCGCATCGTTGCGGCTACACAGCCATACCGAGCGCATGTTGGCATCGCCATCCCGATATGCGTAAAGCAAGCCAGCGGCCGCAAGGTTGGCTAGCAGCGCCAGAACCGCTATCGCCCCCATGGTCATCGGTTCGGGCGCGGATCCGGCCAACGCTGCCCAACCTGTCTTGACCGTGACGATCAGGCCAAAGGCGGCCATTGAGACTCCCTTGAGGAGTGCCGCACGCGCCCGCCAGGCAAGCCCCAGGCTCAATACCGCCAGCGATATTCCATAGTTGGCCGCATCACCGGCAAAATCGGCGGCATCGGCCCACAGCGATACCGACCCTGCGGCCACGCCGCCGATGATTTCGACGAAAAACATCGACGCATTGATCGCCAGCGCAATCCACAGCGCACGCTTAAAACGTGGACTGATATGCGTCGAGGTTGAACAAACGGAAGAACAGCAACCGGCACCCATTTTTTGCTCCCAAGGCGTTGACAGACCCCATTCAACACCCCGTAGCAACTCCAGGGTCAACCGGTTATGATAGGCATCCTTTCCGTTCGAGACCCCTCCCATGTCCGCCCCATTGCGTATCGGCGAACTTGCCCGCGCCACCGGCGTCGATGTCGAAACCATCCGCTACTACGAGAAAGCCGGCCTGCTTCCGCCTCCGGCCCGGCAAAGCAACGGTTACCGGGCGTACACCTCGGCACACCTCGAACGCCTGGCCTTCATCCGCCACGGCCGGGCACTTGATATTTCCCTCGCCGACATCCAGCGCCTGCTTGAATTCGTGAATTCGCCAGCTACCGCCTGCGCCGACATCAACGCCCTGATCGATGCCCAACTGGCCCGCGTCCAGGCACGCATGCAAAGCATGCAGGCCCTGGAAAAACAGCTCCTTGCCCTGCGCCAACGCTGCGCGGACGGGCACAACGGGGAATGCGGCATCCTGCACGAGCTGGTTGCGGCCGCACACGGTGAAGCCTGCGCCTGTCACCCGCCGCGCGACCCCGTTACCGACTGACCCCGCAAGCCTGACCGCGGGCATCTGCCCGCGGGCTTTCGGCCAGCCCCCTCCGTAAAACTCTATTGCTCTACGGAGAGAGGGCTACATCGATTTACACCGGCGCAAGGCGTGCCGTAAAGTGCCGCAGGATCGGCGGCTCGTAGGTGAACGCAAGCCCCCGCACGCTTGCCGCACGCTTGGCCACATCTATCAGGCAATCCGCGATGTAGTCCATGTGATCATTGGTATAGACGCGGCGTGGGATGGTCAGGCGCAGCAATTCGAAGGGCGAAGGCTCCTGCTCACCGCTTTGCGGGTTGCGGCCAAGCAGCAGGGAACCGATTTCCACCCCACGCACACCGCCTTCAAGGTACAGCTCACAGGCCAGCGCATGCGCGGGGAATTGCTCGGCGGGGATATGCGGCAACACCTTGCGCGCATCGACGAACACCGCGTGCCCACCGGTCGGTGTCTGGATCGGAACCCCGCCGTCGGCAAGCCGCTCGCCGAGGTAGGCAATCTGGCCGATGCGGTAGGTGAGCCAGGACGCATCCATCCCCTCCTTGAGACCAACGGCCAGTGCTTCCATATCGCGCCCAGCCAAGCCGCCGTAGGTCACAAACCCCTCCATCGGCACGCAGCGGATTTGTACGGCGCGGAACAGGTCTTCGTCATCACGGAAGCAGCACAAGCCACCGATATTAACCAACGGGTCCTTCTTGGCCGACATGGTCATCATGTCCCCAAGCGCAAACATCTCCCGCACGATGTCCGCAATTTCCACGCCCCGGTAAGCCGGATCGCGCTGCTGGATAAACCACGCGTTCTCCGCAAAGCGCGCCGCATCAATGATCACCGGCACACCGTAGCCGCGCGCCAATTCGGCCGCTGCGCGCATATTGTCGAGGGCTACCGGCTGGCCACCGGAACTGTTGCACGTCACGGTAATGATCAGTCCGGCAACATTGCCCTCCTCCTTGGCTAGCAAGGCGGCCAACGCAGCAAGGTCAAAATTGCCTTTCCAGTCATACGGCGTGGTGGTATCAAAGGCCTCGGGCGTCAACACATTGATCGCACGCGCACCGGCAATCTCGATGTGCGCCTTGGTCGTATCGAAGTGGTAGTTGGACAGAAAGCAGGGCGAGGCGCTCCCCCGGCGTTTGACAAGCTCGGGGAACAGAATCTGCTCGGCACCGCGCCCCTGGTGGGTCGGAATCGTATGCTTGTAAGCAAAGACTTCCTGCACCACCTCGGCCAACCGGTAATAGCTGCGACTGCCGGCGTAGGCCTCGTCGCCGACCATCATCGCTCCCCACTGCCGGTCACTCATGGCTCCCGTACCGCTGTCGGTCAGCAGATCGATATAAACATCTTCGGCACGCAACAGGAAGGGGTTCCAGCCTGCGGCTTCAAGGGCCGCGCGGCGATACTCGGGGGTTGTTTGCTTGATCGGTTCCACCATCTTGATGCGGAACGGTTCGGGAATACGACGTGACATGACTCTCTCCTTGCAATGGGTCGCCGCGCGTCTCTTCGCGCTGCAGCAGCGACCACAGATGTAATGGCGCCATCCAGGCAAACGCCTGAATCAGCGGAAAAAGGCAAAGGAGAACTACCGACGCGGGAAGTCGTCGGTCAAAACCACGTCGATGTTGTACCAGCGTTTTGGAAGAACGCTTTCGGCACAGACGATTCTTATGAAAATGGCGCTAGTGTCCATAAGCTGCGGCGAAACAATCGGTTTTGCGCAAAAATGATACGATTCGTTGCCGGCTCAAAGCGGGCGTACCGTTCCGGAGCAGTAAGCACTCTACCACAGGGCATCAACCGCCATCGCTACCGACGATACGAGTTGAGTGTTCTTTAGCCAACTTTCTCACCACTCACCGTTTGCGCAGCAGCATCTGCCATCCCATCGGCTGACCGGGCGCGAGCCGCTCGGTGCCTTGCGGTTGACGATGATCTGATGGAACAAAGATTCTGTCCTGAACCGCGGTTTATCAGCGATGCGCATTGTCACACCAAAGACCTCCATGAAAACCGTTCCGTTGTGGACGATTAACTTGAAAACGCGCTCCGGCCAAATCGGTTTGCTGACTAGCTGCCTGCTCCTTGTCCTGTGGGCATTTCTGGCATTCTGGGCCATTCAGTCTCGCGAACAGACCCTTACGAACCGCAAGGAAGCACTCGGACAAACGGTTTCCGTAGTGGAAGAACAAACCGCCCAAATGCTCAGCCTCATCCGGATGACATTGCGCTCCGTAGACCAATGGATTACCGACCACCCCGACCAATCCCCGAACGAAACGGCTTCTTTTGTCGAATGGGTCAATGATTTGCGCGCTGCCTCGGGCCAGCGGATCGACATCCGGATGGTCAACCGTGACGCCAAACTCGTCTACATCCCGTCCCGTAGCGACGCGGCCGCAACCGACGTTTCGGATCGGGAGTACTTCCAGGTTCAAAACCAGCCGGCCACGCGGGGATTCCATATCGCCCGATCCGTCCATAGCCGTGTCACCAATAAGTGGGGAATACCCGTCTCGATCCCGGTCACGAATACCGCAAGTCACATCAAAGTGGTTTATGGCGCCATTGAACTGGACAATCTCAATCGACTTCAACGACCGCTTCTTGCCTCTCAAGAAGAGAGCATTTATCTCCTACGCCGCGACGGCGTGGTGTTAAGCAGAACACCGCTCTTACCCGAGATGCTTGGCCTCTCGGTCGCCGATATTCCTGCCTGGGCCACGAACGCCAGCCAGCGCAAAGGAGTGTTCATTACCGACGACCAACCTTTTGCTGGCGTCAAACGGATTGTGGCTTTTTCCCAAATGCAGGAGTACCCCCTGATCATCGTTGTCACCGCCCCGCTCGAGACCGTGCTTATGCCTTGGCGCAAGGAAGTGGCCTTGCTGTTATTGCTCGGCTTGCTGTTCTCAATCGGTTTTTTGTTGATGGCGGTAAAACTGGCGCGCGCCGTCAGAGCAAACGAACTGGCCTATATCGAGATTGAAAAACAGGCAGAGGATCTGCAAATCGCCAACAAGTCATTGAACGTGCTTTCCATTACCGACAAGCTCACTCAGTTGTACAACCGTTTGAAGCTCGATGAAGCTCTCGTTAATGAGACAAATCGAGCGCGAAGGTACAAACATGATTTCTCGGTTGTCATTCTGGACATCGATCATTTCAAGACGATAAACGACACGTACGGACACCAGAGTGGCGATGCCGCACTCATCCAAGTCGCCGAAATCCTCAAACAATGCGCCAGAGAAACCGATATCGTCGGACGATGGGGCGGAGAAGAATTCCTCATCATTCTTCCCGAGACGCCAGCGGCCAAGGCGTATGCCTTTGCTGAGAAACTCCGCCATCTGATTTCGAGCTGCGCACTCCCGACAGTCGGCCACTTAACGGCAAGTATCGGGGTAGCCCATTTCAACCCGGAAACCGACACTCCGACAAACTTGCTTGAACGGGCGGATAAAGCGCTCTATGAGGCAAAGCATTCTGGCAGGAACAAGGTCGTCTTTCTTGCCGGCAACGAAAACACGACAGGAACCGTTTGATTCATGCAGGCCGGATAAAAAGCACGTCAGATTCACGCCAACGGCCGAAACCACTCCAAATCCCCCGCCTAAATAGCAGGCAGGATAGGTTGAACACCCTGGTCAGTTTTAAACGCGCATTAAATCCTTTGGCTGGTCAATTTTCGGCGAACGTACACAATCATTTATCTTCGTCGGAACTTCCGGCGACCGCCTTAACACCTGCTGCCGCCACATCAACCGTAGCGCCGACTACTGTGGCTCCCACTTTGACTGTCGTTGCAACAACCGTTACCGCAGCATCTGCCACGGCAACCACCGAGCAGCCACCGCAAAAAATGAAAACAAGTACAGGGAACAGGTACGAACGCATCAAATAGAGCCTTGGAGCAAGATGTGCAGCGGTCTTACATTTTAGACAAGCTGGCCGGATAAACAGAACAATAAAGCAGTATGTTTGGGCAAGCCCCCCGATCCAGACTCAAACCCTACACACCACCTACTCAAAGAAAACAAGCACATAACCACTCACGAATAAGTGGTCTATGTGCTTGTTTTTTATTGGTGGGCCCGCACGGACTTGAACCGTGGACCAAAGGATTATGAGTCCTCTGCTCTAACCAACTGAGCTACAGGCCCGCAACCGAAGGCGACGTGCCGGTAAGGCCCGGCACGTCGCGCGATCATGACGACAGCTTACTGGTTGCTGCTGTCGAGGAAGCTGCGCAGTTTGTCTGATCTTGACGGATGACGCAACTTCCGCAGGGCCTTGGCTTCGATCTGGCGAATCCGCTCACGCGTCACATCGAACTGCTTGCCGACCTCTTCAAGGGTGTGGTCGGTATTCATTTCGATGCCAAAACGCATCCGCAACACCTTAGCCTCACGCGGAGTGAGCGTATCGAGCACATCCTTGGTGATGAAACGCAAGCTGGAATACAACGCAGCCTCGGTCGGCGCCAAGGTCGCCTGATCCTCGATGAAGTCGCCGAGATGCGAATCGTCGTCGTCGCCGATCGGCGTTTCCATCGAGATCGGCTCCTTGCTGATCTTGAGGAT
>CAZHFS010000091.1:0-9475 GCA_964531885.1 uncultured Propionivibrio sp. | reverse complement strand
CAAGTCCAGCGGAACCGGCCTGATTCAGGACATCGAGGCCGCCGGCAGCATCCCTGTCAAGGGCGTTCAGCGCACCACCGACAAGCTGACCCGCGTCATGGACGTGGTGAGCTACATCGAGTCCGGCCTGGTCTGGATTCCCGAGGCGGCGCCCTGGACAAACGACTTCGTGAGCGAGTGCGAGGCCTTCACGGCTGACGACACCCACGCCCACGACGACCAGATCGACCCGATGGTCGATGCCATCAACGACATGCTGGCCAAGAAGCGCAGCATCTACGACAACCTGTGAGAGAACCCATGGCCAAGAAACGCGAAGTCAAGACGGCCGACGCCGCCCTGGCCATGACGCGCCGCCCTGTCGGCGACGGCCTGGAAAACGTCGTCGCCGGCCTCGGCACCGACCGGGACAAGCGCTCCTATTCAGTGTGGAGCGATCCCCGCATCCTGACCCGTCAGGAGCTGGAGAACATGTACCGGGGCAGCTGGCTGGCGAAGAAGATCGTCAATATCCCGGCCGACGACATGACCCGGGAATGGCTGCATGTCATGTTTGACGATGACTCCGAGGAATCGCAGTTCGCCATCGAGCAGGCCGAGAAGCGGTTCGCGCTGAAGCGCAAGGTGAATGAGGCCCTGCGCTGGTCTCGGCTCTATGGTGGCGCCCTGATCATCATCGGCACCAAGGACAAAGACCTGTCCAAGCCGCTCGACGTGAAGAACATCCGCAAGGGCGACCTGCGCTATCTGCATGTTGTTGATCGCTGGCGCGTATCCGGCGCCGCGGCGCTGAACCGGGATCTGGAAAGCCCGAATTTCGGCATGCCCGACAGCTACGTGATCGCCGAATCGACGGTGCTGGTGCATCACACCCGGGCGCTGCGGTTCAACGGTTCAAAGCTGCCCTATTTCGCATGGCTGCGTAACGCCATGTGGGACGACAGCGAGCTGCAGCACGTCATGGACAGCCTGATGAACTGCGACACGACGACGCAGGCCATCGCCACCATGCTGTTCGAGTCAAACGTCGATGTGGTGAAGTCCGAGGGCCTGTCCGATGTGCTGGCCAGCAAGGACGGCGAGGCGAAGGTGACCAAGCGCTTCCAGGTGGCCGCGCTCCTCAAGAGCTTCAACCGTCTGCTGTTGCTGGACGGGTCCGAGTCTTACGAGAAGAAGCAGAACAGCTTCGCCAATCTCGACAAGGTGCTCGAGAAGTTCATGATCGACGTGTGCGGCGCGGCTGACATCCCCATGACCCGCCTGTTCGGGCAGTCGGCCGCTGGCTTGTCGGCCACCGGCGACAACGATGTCCGCAACTACTACGACATGGTGTCGGCAAAGCAGGAAGCCGAACTGCGGCCGCAGCTGGAGTACCTGTACGAGATTCTGGTGCGCTCCGAGCTTGGGGCCATGCCCGACGACTTCCGGTTCGACTTCAACAGCCTGTGGCAGCTCTCCGAGACCGAGCAGGCGACCGTCGAGAAGACGCGGGCCGAGCGGGATCAAATCTACGTGAATCTGGGCGTGGTGCCCGAGCACCTCGTGGCCCGCGAGCTGAAGGAGCGCGGCACCTACCGGAACATGACCGACGAGGACATCGAGCTGGTCGAGGAGCTGAACAAGCCCATGGACGAAAACGGCGAGGTCGGCAAGGTGCCCGGGGCGAAGCCCCCCATCTCTCCGGGGAATGAAGGCAACGAGGACGAGCAGATCGCCGGCGTTGCCCAGGGTGGGAAAGCGGCAACGGAAGACCCGGCCGGGGGTGAGTAATGGCCCATATCAAGCTGCGGCACGTCGTGCGGGACATGCCCCACGGCGCCGGCCTGCGAAAACGCAAGGGCCGGCTGCTCAAACCGGTGAAGCCGTCCCACAAGGTCGAGCTTTGGTACAAGGCCCAGCTGCTGTCCATCGTTGTACAGCTTCGCAAGGTGGCCCGGGAGGAACTGCTGCCCGAGCTGAAGAGCATGGAGCCTCTGTACGCCAAGGCTGCCGACGGCCTTGTCCGTGACGAGCAGATTCCACGCCGTTCGCTGGAGACAACCTTCAGCAGGATGGCGCAGCGCTTCGGCGGGATCGATCAGACCGCACAGCGCCTGTCTTCTCTGGCCGTGCAACGCAACGCCGAAGCCGTGGATGACCGCCTGAAGGCTTCGATCAAGGCTTCGGTACGAGTCGATATTTCGCCAGCGCTGACCAAGTCGGGGCCGATCCTCGACGCGATGAAGGCGGCGACGCAGGCAAACATCGACCTGATCACCTCCATCCCGGAGCAGTACTTCGAAAAACTGGGGGCCGCAGTGTCGGCGCGCATGGAGCAGGGGCTGCGGTTCGAGGACTTGGCCAAGGAGATCGAGCGCATTGGCGACGTGACCGAGAGCCGCGCCAAGCTGATCGCCAGGGACCAGACAAGCAAGATGAACGGGGCTTTCAACCAGGCCCGGCAGACGTCCCTCGGCATCGGCAAATACGTGTGGCAAACCTCCGGCGACGAGCGCGTCCGAGAGGAACACCAGGCCAACGACGGGCAGGTATTCAGCTGGGACGATCCACCTCCAGCCACCGGCCACCCGGGCGAAGACGTGCAATGCCGATGTGTGGCGGTGCCGTACTTCGACCTTGATAGCGAAGAGGAGCTTCTAGGGCTATGAACAAGACAATCCAAGCCCGCGACTTCATGTCGATCACCAGCCGGCAGATGACCGCCGAGGGCTATCTGGTGGCGCCGGGCAATCTCGCGCGCTGTGGGGTGCAGGAATACCGAGCCTACGAGCTTGGCCTGGACGCCGACGGCATGGACCCGATGAAGGTCATCCGGCTACACCGGCCGCCCGAGGAGGTTTTCAACCCGGCGAGCATGGCCAGCTTCGAGAACAAGCCGATCACGATCGAGCACCCGTCCGTTGCGGTCACAGCTGATAACTGGAGAGACCTAGCAGCAGGCGAGGTGCGCGACGTGACCCGCTCCGGCGAGCTGATGACCGGCACCCTGCTGGTCAAGGCCAAGGACGCCATCGAGGAACTGCAGGCCGGAAAGGTGCAGCTCTCAAACGGCTATACCTTCGAACTGGACATGACGCCAGGGCAGACGGCAGACGGCCGCACCTACGACGGCGTTCAACGAAACATCCGAGGCAACCATGTAGCACTGGTGGATGCGGCCCGCTGCGGTTCGGCGTGTCGAATAGCTGATTCTCAACCCAACCTGGAAGGAAATACGATGGCTGACGCAAAACGGAAAGTCACCGTCGACGGCATCCCGCTGGAGGTGGAAGACACCGCGGCGGGAGTCATCGACACCCTGGTCAAGCAGCGCAATGAAGCGCGCGATGCTTTGGCTCCCCTGCAAACGAAGGCCGCCGAGGCCGATGGCCTGAAGGTGGCGCTCGACAAGGCCCATGCCGACATCGAAACCCTGAAGAAGGACGTCGTCACCCCGGAAGCCCGGGACGCGATGGTCGCCGAATGGTCCAAGCTGATCGGCGATGCCAAGCGCCTCGTTCCCGAGCTGGTGACCGACGGCAAGACCTGCCTCGCCATTCGCCGCGAGGTGATCGGCGCCCTGGTCGCCAAGGACGCAACCGCCAAGGCCGTGGCCGATGCGGTGCTGGCCGGCAAAGCGCTCGACACCGCCGAGCCCGACCACGTCCGCGCCACGTTCAACGCTCTGGCCGCCTCGGTGAAAACCGAAGCCAACGATGCCGAGACGCGCGCCGCTGACGCCGCTGTTGCTGATGCCCTGACCGGCGAAGGCAAGGGCAAAGAAACCAAGACTGAGCTGACCGGCCGTGACAAGTTCATGGCTTCTTCGGCGCAGGCCTGGCAGCAGAAGCAGTAACCGAGAACCCCTCATCCACCTAAAGGAGATTGGCAATGTCCAAACCCGACCTCAGCACTTATGGCGGTCGCCTCCGTGACCTCGGTTACGCTGGCCAGATCGTCGATACCAACCCCGTTACGATCGAGGCCCTGATCAACGATCAGGCCACCGCGATTGACTTCGGCGTAGCGGTCGCCCGCTCTGCCGCTGACAACACCTGCAAGGCCCCGGCCGCCGACGGCGACAAGATCGTCGGTATTTCCGTGCGCCATGCGATCCGCCCGGCCGACAGCAGCAACAACGTCACCTATGCCCAGAAGGATGCCGTCCCCGTCCTGCGCGATGGCTTCGTCTATGCCACTGCCTACGAGAACGCCACCCGTGGTGACGGCGTGATTTCCGTGACTGCCCAGAACGGCAAGCTCGGTTCCACGACCGGCGGCGCTGCTGGTGCCGGCCGCGTGGCAGTCCCCGGCGCAACCTGGGAAACCACCACCACCGCAGGCTCGATCGGCATCGTCCGAATCGCTGGCTAACCGGCAACCACCAACGCATAGGGCCGCCTTCGGGCGGCTTTTTGTTTTCCAGAAAGGGAAATCCATGCCTACCAAGAAAATCCAGCTGGGCGATGGCCGCGTGGTTGCGGTCGATGAAGCCCGTTTTGCAGCCTTCGATTCGCTGCGCTCCAACCCCGCCCTGGCGGGGCTGCTGATCAGCGACGGTCAGATGGTCAATGGCCGCGACGCCCAGGAAGCCTTGGCTTTCATCGTGTCGCAGCTCGCCTATACCGAATCCCAGGTGTTCGAGCGCCAGTACCTGCCCATGCAGTACGAGCAGCTGCTGCCGGTCAGCTACGAGGCCGGCGAGTACGCCGACTCGATCCGCTACGAGATTTACGACTATGCGGGTCGCGGCAAGCGAACCACCGGCAAGGGCCGCGACATCAATCTGGTCGATGTGGCCTACGCCGACAAGTCCTTCCCGGTCTTGAACGGTGACATCGGTTACGACTACACCACCGAGGAACTGCGCCGCACCGCCTTCCTGCGCCGCCCCATCAGCGAGCGCAAGCTGGCCGCCACCATTGACGGCTACCGCCGCCACATGAACGACGTGGGCCTGTTCGGTGAAACCGCCTCCGGCATCACCGGCCTGTTCAACAACGCCAACGTGCCCCAGGGCAACGCCCCGGTCGGTGCTTGGCAAACCGGGCCGAAGACGCCGGCGCAAATCCTGTCCGACGTCAATGCCCTGATCCTGAACGTGTGGGCGAACACCGCCTACAACGACCAGGTGACGGACATCGTCATGGCCCCGGGCGCTTACGCCTACATCGCCAGCACCCCCCGCTCCGACAACAGCGACAAGACCATCCTTCAGTACCTGAAGGAGAACAACATCGCCAAGGTCGAGCGCGGCATCGACATTCGCTTCCAGCCCGGCTATGGCTTGGATACGGCAGGCTCTGGCAGCACCCGCCGGATGATGGGCTACGTCAAGTCCGACACCCGTCTGGTGATGCACGTTCCGCTGGCCCTGCGCTTCCTGGCCCCGCAGCTGATCGGCCTCTCCGTGCAGGTTCCCGGCGAGTACAAGTATTCGGGCGTGGAGTTCCGCTACCCGAAGTCGGCCTACTACATGGACGGCATCTAAGCCGGCTCACACCACCCAAAGCGGGCGGCCTCTCGGGGCTGCCCGTTTCACATTCAGGAGTAAACACATGGCAAAGATCATTCTGGAAAACACCCGCGAGCACGACATCACGCTGAACGTGACCGCGGAATCCGGCGAGCTGGCACAGGTCACCGTCCCGGCGGCCCGTCAAAACCCGACCGACAAGAACGAAATCATCAACGGCCAAGCCGAGGCGGATGATTCCGTCGTCGCTGCGGCCAAGAAGAACCCGGTCGTCGCCCACTACTTCGGCGAGGGCTGGCTGCGCGTCGCCAAGCAACCGGCCAAGCAGGCGCAGGACGCCAAGCAACCGGCCAAGGAGTAACCGGCCATGACCCCGTCCGAATTCAAGACTCTGTTTCCGGAGTTCTCGGCCGAGACCGATGCGCGCGTCCAGCTCTTCATTGACCGGGCCGCGCCTCACTTCGACGTGGAGCGCTGGGGCGATCTCTACCCGGACGGGGTCGCCTACTACGTCGGCCATGAGCTGACCCTGGCCAATGCCCAAGCCGCACAGGGCGGAAGTGTGCAGGCCCTGACCAACGACACGCTGACCAAGAAGGTCGGCGAGGTCCAGATCACGAAGGACACCGGGCTGCTGAACAAGCAGGCCGACAACCCGTTCTTTCGCACCCTCTACGGCCAGAAGTACCTCTACCTGCGCAAGCAGGCGGGAAAAGGAGCCCTGTCGGTATGATAAATAACTTCGCCGTCACCTCGAAGCTAGTCAAGGACATAGACATGACCGTCTTCGACGAGCTGAAAAAGCGGCTGGTCGGTGATGGCAAGGTCGTCCATGTCGGAGTGCCGGAGGGCAAGAAGGAGCCGGACGGAACGCCCGTCGCCATGATCGCCGCGGTGCATGAGTACGGCTCCCCAGAGCAAGGCATTCCAGAGCGTCCGTTCCTGCGGGTGGCTGTCCAGAAAAACCGCATGAAGTACGTACGGCTGAACCGCATCAACCTCGTGAAGATGCTGCGCGGCCAGATGGGCATGGAGCAGGCTCTTGGCGACCTCGGCGCGATGGCGCAAGGCGACGTTGTGGCAGAAATCAAGGCGGGCGACTTCCAGGCGCTTGATCCAAAAACCATCAAGGCGCGTGAGCGTAGCCGTAGCAGCGGCTACAACCAATCCGTGAAACGTAAAGCAGCCGCCAAGAAAGACGCCGCTGGACCGATTGATCGCCCACTGATCGACTCCGGCCAGATGGTTCAAAGCATCGCATGGGAGCTGGGAGACAAGAATGATTGACGTCGCCGAACTGATGCGCGACCCCGATCTGGCGCAAGCCTTTCAGATCGAACGGGCCAGCGATGGCGGGTTTGCCAACGAGGGCGAGTGGTCGCAGACCGTGGCCACCATCAACCTGACCGGCATCATCCACCCAGCCAAGCGCGAAGACCAACTGGCGATTCTGCCGGAAGGCACCCGCTTGGGAAATCTGATCGTCGCCTACTGCGATCAGGAGCTACGGATCGACGACGCCGACACCAAGCGCAGCGACGTGATCGTCTGGCACGGCAACCCATACCGGGTGATTGCCGCCAAGCCCTGGGCAGATCACGGCTTCTGGCAAGTCTGGGCGGAGGGCTTCGTGCGATGACTATCGACGACATCAACAAGCTGATCCGCCAGTTCGTGCGCGAGACCTTGGGCATGCCGGCCAACTCGGTGCGCCCCGCCAACAAGACCGCGCCAACCGGGAAACAGACGACCCAATTCGCCACGGTGCTGATCACGGTGATCTCCCCGACTGGTGAGGACGACCGAAGCATGGCCAACGAGGCCACGCCGTCCCTCAACGTCGCCGAGACCCTGACCGGTACGCGCCGGCTGATCGCCTCGGTGCAGTTCTTCCGGGGCGACGCCTACACCAAGGCCTGCCGGCTACACACCCTGATGTCGATGTCCAGCACCGTGGATCGGTTGCAGGGCATCGGCCTCGGGTTCATTCGGGCATCGCCGGCCAAGAACCTGACCGCCGTCGTCGATGCCGCCTTCGAAGAGCGCGGCCAGATCGACCTTGAGTTTTACCTGGTGGCGAAAGAGGTCCAGAGCCTTCCGACCTTCGGGCGGTTCCCGATCACTGTCAGCACCGAAACCACATCCACTTTCAGCGAGGTATTTGAACCATGAGCATCCCTGTCTCCAAGGTAGTCAAGGTCAGCATCCTGTCGAGCCCGACTTTCCCGGCTCGCAAGGGCTTCGGCCTTCTCAACATCATCGGCAATAGCGCGCGCCTGCCTGTCGGCGACCGCATCCGCTTCTATTCCGACATGACCGGCGTCGCCGCCGACTTCTCCAGCACGGACGAGGAATACAAGGCCGCGCAGGTGTTCTTCAGCCAAGCCCCGCGCCCCACCGAGCTGGCCATCAGCCGCCGCTTTGCCACCGCCGTTCCCGGCGAGCTGCTGGGCGGTGTCGGCTACGAGAAGACCATCGCCACCTGGCAGGCCGTGGTCGCCGGCGCCTTCAAGATCAAGCTCGACGGCGTCGAGAAGAGCCTGACCGCCATCGACCTGTCCGCCGCTGCAAACCTCAACGCTGTGGCCGCCGCAATTCAGGCCAAGCTCACCGTGGCCGCTGCCGGCGCCACCATCGAGTTCAACGGCTCCCGCTTCATTGTTCGCTCGGCCACCACCGGCGCGACCTCCACCGTCGATTACGCCACGGCCCCGGCTTCAGGCACCGACATTTCCGCGATGCTTGGCCTCGATGCCGCCAGCCTTGGTGTGAAAACCGCCGGCGCTGCGCTCGAGACCGTGACCGACACGCTGAACACCTTGCAGCAGAAGAATCAGTCCTGGTACGGCGTGACCTTCACCAAGGAACTGGCCGAGGACCAGCTGAAGGAGGCCGCCGCCTGGGCCGAGGCACAGGTGAAAATCTTCGGCTTCACGACGTCCGCCAGCAATGTGTTGGATGCCGCGGCGACCACCGACATCGCGTCGTTCATGAAGTCGAACCTGTACGACCGCACGTTTTATATCTGGGACGACAACGACCCCTATCAGATCGTGTCCGCGTTCGCCCGTGCCTTCACGGTCAATTTCAACGAGCAGAACAGCACCATCACGCTGAAGTTCAAGCAGATGCCCGGAACGTCCCCGGTAAGCATCACCGAGTCGCAGCGTCAGGCGCTGGTTGGCAAGAACTGCAACTACTACACCTACTTCGGCGACAGCGCGATGCTGGCCGAGGGCGTCATGGGCAGCGGCAAGTTCTTCGACGAGCGCCACGGCCTCGACTGGCTCCAGAACGCGATCGAGACGAATGTCTTCGGCTACCTCTTCACCCGTACCACGAAGGTGCCGCAGACCGACAAGGGTGTGGCCGCCATCGTCCAGCAGGTCGAGAAAGCATGCCAGGACGGCGTCCGTAACGGCCTCTTGGCCGCTGGCCAGTGGAACGGCATGGATCTGGGTGAAGTGAAGTCCGGCGACTTCCTGCCCAAGGGCTTCTATATCTATGCCCAGCCGGTCGCCCAGCAAAACCAGAGCGACCGCGAGGCCCGCAAGGCCCCGCCGATTCAGGTCATCGCCAAGGGCGGCGGCGCGATCCACTTCGCCGACATCACGGTCACTTTCGAGCGCTAATCCAGCAACCGAGCCAAAGCGGGGTTTCCCGTTTTGGCCTTTCCATAGGGGAAAAACATGAAGGTCTATTCGTTTCAAAACACGGTGATGCTGGTCAATGGCGTGGAGATCACCGGCTGGTCGGATGGCGACGACGTCATCGACATTGCGCGTCTGGTCGATTCCGCATCCCACAAGATCGGCGCCGACGGCACGATGATGGTCAGCATTTCCGCCGACAAGTCCGGGGAGTTCAAGTTCAAGCTCCAGCAGACCAGCTCGTCCAACAAGTACCTGATGGGCCTCTGCGCGCTTCAGGAGGGCGGTGCCAACACGTTCATCCCGGTCAATGTGCTGTTCCAGGACACCTACCGCAACGATCTGGCCACCGGCACCATCGGCTACATCA
>CAZHFS010000090.1:0-9494 GCA_964531885.1 uncultured Propionivibrio sp. | reverse complement strand
TGCATCTCTTGCACGTTCTGCGGGAACGCAAAGCGCGGCGTGGTGTGGCCGCGATCTGCATCGGCGGAGGGCTGGGTGGTGCGATGCTCGTCGAGCGCGTAGATTGAAGCGGGGAAAAAAATGAAAGCACAACAACTATCGCACTGGGCCGTGACGATTGATTCCGAAGGGATTGCCTGGGCGGTTCTGGACAAGCAGGGGGCGAGCGCCAATACCTTGTCACGCGAAGTGATGGAAGAACTGGGGCAGATCGTGAGCGAGGCCGAGGCATCGCCGCCGCGCGCGCTGGTTTTCCGTTCGGGCAAGGAGGCGGGCTTCATCGCGGGCGCAGACATCGATGAATTCGGCGGTCTCGACTCGGCAGAGGCGGCGCGTGGACTGGTGGCGCGCGGCTGGGATCTGTTCAACCGTCTGGCGGCGCTGAAATGCCCGACATTGGCGATGGTCCGGGGTCATTGTTTGGGTGGCGGGCTCGAGCTGGCCTTGGCCTGTCGTTATCTGCTGGTGGTGGACGAGCCCTCGACCAAGCTCGGGCTGCCGGAGGTCATGCTCGGCATCTTCCCCGGCTGGGGTGGCATGCTGCGTCTGCCGCAACGGATCGGCGCGCCTGCGGCGCTGGATATGATGCTGACCGGAAAAACACTGGATGCCGTACGTGCCAGGCGTCAGGGCTTGGCGGACGAGTGTGTGCCGCCACGGGTGATGGAGGCCGCGGCACGGCAGCTCGTTGTCTCGAATGCGCCGCGCCGGGCATTGCCCTTGATGCAGCGCGTGCTGGGCGGCCCGCTCAAGGCTGTGGTGGCACGTGGGGCGCGCAAGCAGGTGGCAGGCAAGGCGAGTCGTGATCATTATCCAGCCCCGTATGCAATCATCGATATCTGGGAAAAGCATGCGGGCAACGCGCTGGCTGCGCCCGACTTGATCGACGCCATTGTGCGATCGGCGACGGCGCGTAATCTGGTGCGCGTGTTCGGCCTGCAGGAGCGTCTCAAGTCGTACGGCAAGGCAGAACATGATTTCGCGGTACGTCACGTGCATGTCGTGGGGGCCGGAGTGATGGGCGGCGATATCGCTGCTTGGTGCGCCCTGCGCGGCATGCGAGTCACCTTGCAGGATCAATCGGTGGAGCGCATCGCGCCGGCGATCGGGCGGGCGCACGCCGCTTTTGCCAAGCGCTTGCGCGATCCGTTGCGGTTGCGCGATGCCCTTGATCGCCTGATTCCCGACCCCGAAGGCCATGGCGTGGCACGTGCCGATGTGGTGATTGAGGCGATTTTTGAAAATCTCGAGGCCAAGCATGCCTTGTTGCGGGCCCTTGAGCCGCGACTCAAGCCGGGTGCGGTACTGGCGACGAATACCTCAAGCCTGCGTTTGGAAGACATGCGGAGCGTCCTGTCGTACCCTGAGCGCCTGGTCGGAATCCATTTCTTCAACCCAGTGGCGAAAATGCCGCTCGTCGAGGTGATTTCGGCCGAAGGCGGCGATGCAACGATGGCCGCCCGGGCGGCGTCATTCGTGCGCCAGATCGATCGCCTCCCTCTGCCGGTGAGAAGCGCTCCCGGCTTCCTGGTGAATGCCGTGCTCGGGCCGTACATGCTGGAAGCCATGCGTGCCGTGGATGAAGGCATCGCGCCCGAAACGATCGATCAGGCGATGACCGACTTTGGCATGCCGATGGGGCCGGTCGAACTTGCTGACATGGTCGGGCTCGACATCGCGTTGGCCGCCGGCAAGCAACTCGCAGGCTCCGAGACGGAGCCGCCGCGTTGCCTCATCGAACGGTGCGCGAATGGGCAACTGGGCAAGAAGAGCGGGCATGGTTTTTACAACTACGCCAAGGGTCAGCCTGAAAAACGAGCGGCGGGGGCGGTGCCGCCCGGTCTGGCGGATCGGCTTGTGGCCCCATTGCTGGCAAGAACGAAGGAACTGGTCGCGGCGGGCATCGTCTCGGATGCCGACTTGGCTGACGCTGGGGTAATATTCGGCACGGGTTTTGCGCCATATACCGGCGGACCGCTCAATTACTCGTTGCAGCATCGATAAGCGCCATTCTTTGGCGCGCTGATGGCTGGGTTGATGGGAGTGCCATCAATCCGGCCATCCTTCGTGCTGCTTCATCCATCACACGGGGAATCCTATGGAGTCGATTTTGCCCGCAGGGCGTCAGCCTGCCTTGCGTGTCATGACCATGCCTGCTGACGCCAATCAGTACGGCGATATTTTTGGCGGCTGGATCATGGCTCAGGTCGACGTGGCCGGCGCCATCGTGGCCAAACAGCGCGCTCGTGGCCGGGTAGCCACGGTATCGGTCGATGCCTTTGTGTTTAAGCAACCGGTCTCGATCGGCGATGTCGTGAGTTTTTATGCAGAAGTCGTGCGCAGCGGGAGAACTTCGGTGACCGTCAATGTCGAAGTCTTCGCCGAGCGTGACCCTGCTCGGCCGATCACCGTCAAGGTGACTGAAGCGACCCTGACCTATGTTGCAATTGACCAACAGGGCAGCAAACGGAGCTTGCCGGAGAGCGAGCAAGGGAGTTGATTTTACTGGCGCTGCTATACAATCGCGCCATCATCCGGTATCTCGCGCTTATTCGTGATGTGCCACAACACAACCTTGGAGGGTTTATGGTGAAGACTTTCTCGATGAAGCTGGTTCCGGCCATGCTGCTGGTTGCTTTCTCCGGCGCGGCCAGTGCCTCGGGCTTCCAGCTTCTTGAGCAGAATGCCAGCGGTATCGGTAACGCCTATGCCGGCTCGGCCGCAGTGGCCGACAACGCCAGCACGATCTATTTCAATCCGGCGGGCATGACCAAGCTGCAGGCGCGCGAAGTGTCCGGCGGCCTGTCGGCGGTTAACCCGAGCTTCCATTTCAATAACAAAGGTTCGTCAGCTGGTGTGCTTACTACCGCAGGCGACGGTGGTAATGCCGGTGGCTGGGCAGCAATTCCCAACGGTTACCTGTCGTGGGCACTGAACAAGGATCTGTACGTCGGCGTCGGTATCGGCGCACCGTTCGGCCTGAAGACCGAATATGACGACCGCTGGATCGGTGCCGCGCAGGCGCAGATGTTCGAAGTCAAGACAATCAACCTAAATCCTTCGATCGCCTATCGAGTGAACGACAAGGTTTCGCTGGGCTTTGGCCTTAACTGGCAGAAGATCGAAGCGAACTACAATCGACTGATGTCTGTTGCAAGCAGTACAACAACTGCTACTCAGATCAAGATGTCGCTCGATGACGATGCCTGGGGTTGGAACGTCGGAGGTCTCTTTGATGTGTCGCCGTCGACGCGCATTGGCCTCTCGTACCGTTCGGCCATCAAGTACAAGACTGAAGGCAAGATCAAAACTTCAGGGCCCAGTGCGGCGCTTAACGCTGGCGCATCGAGCGATGCAGAGGCTGACCTCAAATTGCCCGATACTTTTATCATGAGCGTGACCCAGAAGTTGAGCGATAAGTGGGAAATGCTTGGCGATGTGTCGTGGACCGGCTGGAGTTCGATTCCCAAGGTCGACATTTACCGTGCGTCCAACACCGGGGCTGGAACGGGCAATGGAACGATCGCCCAAACCCTGCACACCGACTTCAAGGATAGCTGGCGCGTTGCGCTGGGCGCTAACTACAAGTACAACGATGCCTGGAAGCTGAAGTTCGGCGTGGCGTACGACCAGACCCCGGTTCAGCATGCCAGTGAGCGTCTCGTTTCCCTGCCGGATAATGATCGCGTGTGGTTCTCGTTCGGCACGCAGTGGACGCCGGACAAGGCGCAGCGCCTCGACTTCGGCGTGAGCTACATCCACGTGCGCGACAGCAAGGTCGACAACAACCAGCTCAATAGTAATCCGTTGCAGAATCGCGGTCGCGTGACTGGCGAGTACTCCGGCAATATCTGGATCCTCGGCGCGCAATACTCGCTCGCGTTCTAAGCGACGCTTGCCTCGCTCCTCGAAGCGCCCCGCATTGCGGGGCGTTTTTTCTTTTCGGCTTGCGAACTTTCAGCGTTGAACTTGTCCTATGCACATCTATAATCAAACGGTCGTTTGATTGAATGGTGTCCACCCGTCGGGGTGCCACCGCCATCGGCCGTCAGCGCGTAAGGAGGCGTCGTGAACAGCTTCATGGGCAAGTTCGATGTACGCAAGGTCGCCGTGCTTGGAGCCGGCGTCATGGGGGCGCAGATCGCTGCGCATTTGGCCAACGCGGATGTGCCAGTGCTGCTCTTCGATCTGCCGGCACGCGAGGGGGCGCCGAACGGTATCGTGCTGCGGGCGCTCGACGGGCTCAAGAAGCTTGAGCCTGCCCCCTTGGCTAGCATTGATTTGCTGGATTCGATCGAAGCCTGCAACTATGACCAGCATCTGGCACGACTGGGCGAGTGCGATCTGGTGATCGAGGCCATCGCCGAGCGCCTGGACTGGAAACGTGATCTCTATGCACGGATTGCCCCGCATCTGGCGCCGCATGCCGTGCTTGCGTCGAATACCTCCGGCCTGCCGGTAAGCAAGCTGGCCGACGTGCTGCCTGAAGCGTTGCGCGTCCGGTTCTGCGGCGTGCATTTCTTCAATCCGCCACGCTATATGACCCTGGTCGAGCTGATTCCGGCGCCTGCGAGTGATGCCGCGATGCTCGATGCGCTCGAAGGCTGGCTGACCACGCGCCTGGGCAAGGGGGTGGTACGTGCCTTCGATACCCCCAATTTTGTCGCCAATCGGGTCGGGGTATTTTCGCTCCTGGCGGTGATGCGGCATGCCGAGTCATTTGCCCTCGGCTGCGATGAGGTCGACGCCTTGACCGGCCCCTTGATCGGGCGGCCGAAGAGTGCGACGTATCGCACCGCCGACGTGGTTGGGCTCGATACTCTCTCGCATGTGGTGGCGACGCTGCGCGAAAGCCTCGCCGATGATCCCTGGCATGCCTGCTATGTCCTGCCGTCCTGGCTGGAAGGGCTTATCGCCAAAGGGGCGTTGGGGCAGAAGACCCGTGCCGGCATTTATCGCAAGGAAGGCAAGACCATCCGAGTGTTTGATGTGGCGCGGGGCGATTACCGCGATGCGGCCGGAGCCGTGGCGCCCGAAGTGGCGGCGATCTGCCAGGAACGCGATCCGGCGCGCCGCTTGGCCGCGCTACGCGCATGTCCTCATCCACAAGCCCAATTCCTGTGGGCGGTATTCCGCGATGTGTTCCACTATGTGGCAGTGCATCTGGCATCGATTGCCGACAGTGCGCGCGAGGTTGATCAGGCCATGCGCTGGGGCTTCGGCTGGGCGCAGGGGCCGTTCGAGACGTGGCAGGCGGCCGGCTGGAGCGTAATGCGGAGTGCCTTGCAGGAGGATATCGCCGCCGGCAAGACCCTGGCTAGTGCGCCGCTCCCGGCATGGGTCGGTGAGCGGGATGCTGTGCATGCCGCGGAGGGCAGCTATTCCCCGCAGGGGGGCGAGTTGCGCCCGCGTTCGGGCTTGCGTGTCTATTGCCGGCAGCTTTTCCCGGAGCGTTTGTACGGCGAGTTGCCGGTGCAGCAGATGATGCTGGAACCGTCGCAGTATGCGGGAAGTACCGTCTGGCAAAACGGTGGTTTGCGGCTCTGGGTGCACCCGGCGGCGCCCGAGGTGGCAATTCTCAGCGTGACCACCAAAAAGCATACCTTGGGCCGCGAGGTCATCGTCGGCCTGCCCGAGGCCGTGGCCCAGGCCGAGCGATCGTTTGCCGGCATGGTTGTCTGGCATCCGGCTCCGTTTGCCTACGGCGCCAACCTCAAGGAAGTTACCGCGGCGATCGGCGCCCGGGAGTTTTCGCAGTTGGCAAGTTTTGTCGCTGATTTCCAGGTCGCTTCGCAGGCGCTCAAGTATGCCCGCATTCCCACGGTGGCGGCGGTACAGGGCATGGCCCTGGGTGGTGGGTGCGAATTCCTGATGCACTGCGCACGCCGCGTCGTGGCCCTCGAGAGCTATATCGGCTTGGTCGAGGCCGGCGTCGGGCTGATTCCGGCGGGTGGCGGCTGCAAGGAGTTCGCGATACGCGCGGCCCGCTCGGCAGCACGAACTGCGGGCAACGATCCATTCGAGTTCATTGCCCCGGTGTTCAACACCATCGCCATGGCCGTGGCATCGAAGAGCGCCCTGCATGCGCGCACCCTGGGGTTTGTGCTCGATTCCGATCCGGTCCTGCTCAACCCCCATGAATTGCTCTATGTCGCGCTCAGCGAGGCGTTTGCCATGGCGGAAGCCGGGTATCGGCCTCCTTTGGTGCCGCGGCGCATCAAAGTGGCCGGGAGGGCGGGAATCGCCAACTGCGAGTTGATGCTGACCAATATGAAAGAGGGCGGAATGATCTCCGCGCACGACTATCGCGTTGCCAAATCGGCGGCGACGGCTTTGTGCGGCGGGGATGTCGAGGCAGGTACGGAGGTCGACGAAGAGTGGCTGCTGGCGGTTGAGCGCCGCTTGTTTGTCGAACTGCTGCACACCGAGAAGACGCAGCAGCGTATCGCCTATACCCTCGAAAACGGAAAACCACTGCGCAATTAAGCGCTGATCGGCAAAGGAGCACGCATGATTACCCGTACTCAGGAGGCTTACATCGTTGCGGCCCAGCGCCTGCCGGTTGGCAAGCGCAAGGGCGTTTTCGCCACGGTCCGGCCGGACGACATGTTGGCGCATGCCTTGCGCGCGGTGGTGGCGCAGGCGCCCGGACTCGATCCGGCTGAAATTGATGATGTGATTGTCGGTTGCGCGATGCCGGAAGCGGAGCAGGGCATGAACGTGGCACGGATCGCCCTGTTGCTGGCCGGTTTGCCGGACCGCGTGCCGGGTTATACGCTCAACCGTTTCTGTGCCTCGGGCCTGCAGGCGGTGGCCGATGCGGCACAACGCATTCGTCTGGGTGAGGCCGATGTCGTCTTGGCCGGCGGCACGGAAACAATGTCCTTGATGAACCAGATGATGGGCAACAAAATTGCCATCAATCCGGGGTTGTTTGAAGCCGACGGCCCGCGTGCGGTGGCTTACGGCATGGGGCTGACCGCCGAAAAGGTCGCGACGCGCTGGGAGGTTGGCCGCGAGGCGCAGGATGCGTTTGCTGCCGATTCGCATCGCAAGGCACTGGCGGCGCAGGCCGCGGGGCATTTTCGCGCCGAGATCGCTCCTTATACGGTGCGCGTACGCTTGCCGGGCGGTACCGATGGCATGGCGCGCAGCCAGGAGCGGATTGTCGATGCCGACGAGGGGCCGCGGGCCGACAGTACACAGGAAAAACTGGCCAAGTTAAAGCCGGTGTTTGCCGCGCAAGGTAGCGTGACGGCGGGGAACAGTTCACAGATGTCGGATGGCGCCGCCGCCGTGTTGCTGGTTTCCGAAGCGGCGCTCAAGCGCTACAACTTCACGCCGCTGGCGCGCTTTGTGTCCTATTCGGTGGCCGGGGTGGCGCCGGAGGTCATGGGCATCGGCCCGGTCGAAGCCATCCCGAGGGCTTTGTCGCGTGCCGGTCTGCGACTTGACGATCTGGGCTGGATCGAACTGAACGAGGCGTTTGCGGCGCAGGCGCTGGCCGTGATCGGTACGCTCGGGATCGACCCGCAACGGGTCAATCCCCTGGGAGGAGCGATTGCGCTCGGGCATCCGCTGGGCGCCACGGGGGCGATTCGTACCGCGACGCTGGTCCATGGTCTGCGGCGTACCGGGCAGCGCTACGGCATGGTGACCATGTGCATCGGAACCGGCATGGGCGCGGCGGGCATCTTCGAGGCGCTGTAGGCCGGAACAAGCGAGGGAAGTGTGCTGCGGCGGAAATAATCCAACGCGGCAGGTGGGCAAGTGTCTGGCATAATAGCTGGCGCAAACACGGACACGAACCGCAATGGGCTTGGATGCACTCGCATATCTTGGCTGGCGGGAGGCGATCGTCGCGGTCGCTACCCTGCTCACCATCTATGTAATCGTCGTTTTCCTGCGCATCAACCGATTGCGCCGGGAGAAGTCGCTTGCGCCCGTGAATGCGGCCAAGCAGAAAGCCCTGGATGCCTATGCCGATGCGCAGGCTCCTTTTTTCTCGCCTCCGTATCTTGGGCCAGACCCGGTGGAGCACAGCGGGGCGCCAGCGATTGAGCACCCCGCGCAGGAACAGAAATTGCCCGAGCCGCTGGCGGCGCCTTCCGAGGTGGCTTTCCCGTGGAATGAGCCACCTGAGCCGGTCATTCCAACGGTAGATCAGCCGCAGATCGAGGCGCTGGAGCGCGAAGTGCGCGAATTGCGCCGGGAAATCGGCAGTCTGCGCGCCGAATTGCTGGCTTGGCATGCCACCGCGCAACAACAGGCCGAAGTAAAAGCGACACCAGCCGTGGCACAGCCCATCTCGATGCCGCCGCCGATTTCGCCGCTGTACAGCGAACCGATGCAGATGGCGATGCATGGGGCCAGTGCTGGCGAAATCTCGATGCATTGCGGCATTTCGCGTGCCGAGGCTGAACTGGTGGTGGCGCTGGTGAGAAACCGTGCTGAAGGCTAGAAACTAAAAATGATGGGGCAACGCTCCGGGCGGGGGAGGCGATAAATGGCGCAACAGACACACGCAGCAACAGGCAGGGGTGCCGACGGCGCGCATGCGGACATCAAGCGCAAGCTGGCCATGCGCATGGGGGTGGCCGGTGTGATGATCGTCGCGTTGCTTGGCGGTCTGGCGCTGTTTGATTATCTCTCGACGCAACAGGCCCCGGAACCGACCGCACCGCACTTTACCGAGCCTGTGCCAGTCGGAAAGAAAACGCCTCTGTCGGTCGAGCCCGAGCCACCGCGCCCCGAGAAAAAAGTCGTGGAGGCGCAGGCTTCACCGGATAAGCCGATTCCTTCGCTTGAGGCCCCCCCTAAACCGGAAGTCGCCGCGCAGCCCAGCTTGCCGACGACTTCGCCGGGCAGTTCGGCGACCGCGAGCAAAGGCGGGGCTGGCCCAGCGAGCTCAACGCGCTCAGTGGCTCCGCCAGCGGTTGCGAGCAGCGGGCCTGCGCTGCAGCAGAGTCAGGGGCAGCTCAAGTCTGCCCCGCAAACCCGGAGTAGCGAGCCTAAGCGCGCGCTTGCTCCCGCTGAGCCGGAGGGGTCGACCGCACCGCCCATGCCCGTGTCCAGGAGCGAGCCGGAGCCCTCGCTGCGAGACGCGAAGACCGTCGCACCCCCGCCGCCGACGCCGCCCCGGCTGTTCTCTGGCTATGGTGTGCAGGCCGGGGTGTTTGCCGATCCACGGCGGGCTGAAGAGTTGCATGCGCGACTTGTGCAGGCGGGGATCCCCGCGAGTATCGAATCACGCGTCCAGGTTGGGCCATTCAAAACTCGCGAACAGGCGGAGGCCGCACGCGCGAAGCTTAAGGAACTGGGGATCGACGGCGTTCTTCTACCGCCTCGCGGCGAGAAACGTTAAGGAACGCCGAAATCCAGCCTGTGCTGGTCGGGGCTGCCCGTCGGCCTCGTTTTTCGGTATTGCGCTCGCGCAGGCGTGCGGCGCGTCAGGC
>CAZHFS010000089.1:0-9632 GCA_964531885.1 uncultured Propionivibrio sp. | reverse complement strand
TCATCAAGAGCGCGCAGGCCGAGCAGAATTCGATCGCGAAGTCGCGGTCGGAAACAGCGTCGAGCGAGTTCTCGCAGACCCCGTCGAAGCCGAGTTCGGCGGCGACGAGCTCGCGGTCGATCGGGTAGGTTGTCCCGGCCAGAGCGGCGGCGCCAAGCGGCAGGCGATTGGTGCGGCGACGCACGTCGGCGAAGCGCTCGGCGTCGCGCCGGGTCATCTCGTACCAGGCCAGGACGTGGTGGCCGAAGGTCACGGGCTGCGCCACCTGCAGGTGGGTGAACCCGGGCATCGGGGTTGCCGCCTCGCGTTCGGCCAGGTCGAGCAGGCTTTTCTGAAAGTCGCCGATTAGGACGAGGATGGCGTCGATCGCATCGCGCAAGTAGAGGCGGATGTCGGTCGCCACCTGGTCGTTGCGCGAACGGCCGGTATGCAGGCGCTTGCCGGCATCGCCGACGAGCGCGGTCAGGCGCTTTTCGATGTTGAGGTGCACGTCTTCCAGGTCGAGTGACCAGACGAAGCAGCCGCTTTCGATCTCGCTGACGATTTGCGCCATGCCGCGCTCGATGTCGGCGAGGTCCTGAGCACCGATGATGCCTTGCTTGGCCAGCATGCGGGCGTGTGCCAGCGAACCGCGGATGTCCTGACGCCACATGCGTTGGTCGAAGTCGACCGAGGCCGTGTAGCGTTTGACGAGGTCGGACATCGGTTCAGAGAAGCGCCCGGCCCAGGTGTATTGGGCGGGGGCGTCGGCGGGACCGGAAGGCTGGGGGGCGTGCGCGGAAGTCATGATGAATGCGTGGCGGTGGGCTAAAATGGGGGGCTGAACGGGGTGTGCGACGCAGGCAGACCAGCACGGCATTGGCCGTTGGCGACGAGCACCGGATGGCGCAGCGGATGCACAGGGATCTCTCCGAACAATGCCCAGAACGAAATGCCAAGTATAAAGCAAAACCCGGCCGGCCTCCCGGTGCCGGACTTCAGCAATTTCGGTGTCATGCTGCGCGTCCTGCTCGGCGTGAATGCCATGGCCTTTGCCATTGCCCTGGGTCAGGGCAGCGGCGTGACCGACAGCGTGCAGCGGTTTGCCGAGTTGGCCGCCTGGGTGCAGCCCTTGCTGCTGTTCAACCTCTGTGTGCTGGCGCTTGCCCACAAACCCATACAGCGCATGCCGGTGTGGCAGGCACAAGTCCTGGTGCTGGCCTTGGCCGGCACGTCGGCGCTGCTCTACGTCGAGCTATGGATCGCCCTGGCCTTGTTTCCGGATACGGGGGAGGCCAGGTTGCGAGCGGTGTTGCTTGGCGCGTTGCCGGCCGCAGTCATGCTGTTGTATTTCGACTTGCGCGCGCGCGCTTTTTCGCCAGCGCTCAGCGAGGCGCGTCTGCAGGCCCTGACCGCGCGCATCCGGCCGCATTTTTTGTTCAACAGCCTGAATGCCGTGCTGTCGTTGATTCGCTCGGAGCCGCGGCGCGCCGAAGCGGCGCTTGAAGAATTGGCCGAACTCTTCCGGGCGCTGATGCGCGATCACCGCGAACTGTTGCCATTGCCCGACGAAATCGCCCTGTGCCGTCAGTATCTGGCGCTGGAGAGCTTGCGTCTGGGTGAGCGCTTGCAGGTCGATTGGGCGGTCGATGACATCCCGCAAGACATCCTCGTGCCGCCGCTGATGCTGCAGCCCTTGCTGGAGAATGCGGTGTACCACGGCATCGAACCGCTGGGCGGTACCGGAACGCTCAGCGTGCATTGCACGCGGCGCGGCGATCAATTGCTGATCGAGATCGCCAACCCGGCGCCGCCGCCGGCGGCCAGGCACGCGCGCCCCGGCGGCGTTCCAGGCAGCCATATGGCATTGGCCAATATCCGCGAACGCCTGGCGCTGTACTATGATCTCGAGGCGCGTCTGGAAACCAGCGAAACAGCGACGGAAAGCGGGGCGCGCGAATACCGAGTAACGATCGTCCTGCCCTGCCGGAGTGCCGTGCGTGCCTGATCCGATGCCCATTCCCGTGCCTTTGCGCATTGTCATCGTCGATGACGAAGCGCCCGCCCGTGCCCGCTTGCGCGATCTGCTCGCCGATCTGGCGGGAGAATTGCCCTGCGAGGTCGTCGCCGAAGCCGAGGATGGCGTTGCCGCGCTCGACGTGCTGCAGGCGCAGGCCGGGGCGCCTGTCGATGTCCTGCTTGTCGATATCCGCATGCCGCGCATGGATGGCATCGAACTGGTGCGGCACCTCGCTACGTTGTCGGAGGCGCCGGCCGTGGTCTTTGTGACGGCGTACGATGTCTATGCCGTGCAAGCCTTTGAGCTTAACGCCCTCGATTACCTGTTAAAACCGGTGCGCGCACAGCGTCTGGGGGAGGCCTTGCGCAAGGCTTCGCGCCTTAAACCGGATGCCCAGCGCCTGGCGAAGGTGGCTCAGCAGGCCGGCAGCGTGCGCACGCATCTGGCATGCCATGAGCGCGGCCGCCTGCTGCTCGTGCCGCTGGCCGATATCGTCTATCTCAAGGCCGATCTGAAGTACGTTGCCGCGCGCACGGCCGAGCGCGAATACCTGCTCGACGAATCGCTGATCCAGCTCGAAGAAGAGTTCGGCGAGCGTTTCATCCGCCTGCACCGCAATGCGCTCGCGGCACGCGAGGCGATTACCGGCTTCGAGA
The DNA here is from genome assembly GCA_964531885.1 of uncultured Propionivibrio sp. Classification (GTDB taxonomy): domain Bacteria; phylum Pseudomonadota; class Gammaproteobacteria; order Burkholderiales; family Rhodocyclaceae; genus Propionivibrio. Next base: position 6,977 of record CAZHFS010000089.1, on the reverse strand, counting down.
AAGGCGCCGCAGAAGACGGCGAGCCTGCCTGGCAGGCGATCCTGCGTGGCATTCCCGAACGCTTGCCGATCAGTCGTCGCCAGTGGTCGCAGGTGCGGCTGTGTGCTAAGCCCGTGGCCCGATGAGTAGTTCCGTCGCGTTGCCTCCCGCCTGCGATGCGCGCCTCGCCGCGCGGTTGCGCCTGATGGTCGAGAGTTATCGGCGCTTGACTGGTCGCGACCTCGTGTTGGCGCCAGATGCCGACCTGCCAGCCGCCGTGTGGCACGCGCCGCGCGTCATCGTTGCCCACGGGACGGAAGCCGATCCGCTCTTTTTCTATGGCAATGCGCTGGCCTTGTCGGCCTTCGAGATGCCTTATGCCGATTTCGTCGGGCTGCCTTCGCGCTATTCGGCCGAACCCGTCAACCGCGAAGCGCGCGCCCAATTGCTGGCGCGCGTCGCGCGTGACGGCTACATCGACGATTACGCCGGTGTGCGCATCTCTGCTACCGGGCAGCGGTTTCGCATCGAGGCGGCGACGGTCTGGAACCTCGTCGCCGCCGATGGATCGGTGCACGGCCAGGCGGCGACATTTGACCGCTGGCAGCCGCTCTAGGAGGGCGTGCGACGACCCGCTCGGCAGGGAGAGCCATGCCGGCATGTTAGAATTTCTGACCTTGCCGTGGCTTTGCCCGGTCCGACCGTCGTTTCGCTCCCCGCAGGAAAGTCTCGTGACCGCTTCCGCTAGTACCTCTCATCCCGCTCCCGTGAGCCTTGTCATTGCCTCGCGCGAATCACGCCTTGCCCTGTGGCAGGCCGAGCATATCCGCTCCCGCCTCGCAGCCTGCTATCCGGAGGCGCAGGTCGCCATCCTCGGCATGACCACGCGCGGCGATCAGATTCTCGATCGGCCGCTGGCCGCGATCGGCGGCAAGGGCTTGTTCATCAAGGAGCTGGAAGTGGCGATGGCCGAGGGGCGGGCCGATCTGGCGGTGCATTCGCTCAAGGATGTGCCGATGGACATGCCCGATGGATTCGTGCTGGCCGCGATCCCGGCACGCGAAACGCCCTTCGATGCTTTTGTCTCGCCCCGCTACGCGAGCCTGGCCGAACTGCCGCCCGGGGCGGTGGTCGGTACCTCCAGTCTGCGCCGGGCGGCCCTGCTGCGGGCGCGCTTTCCGCAACTGCGCATCGAGAGCCTGCGCGGCAACCTCGATACCCGTTTAAGAAAGCTCGATGCCGGTGATTACGATGCAATCATCCTCGCGGCGGCGGGGCTCGTCCGTCTCGGGCTGTCCGGACGCATCCGCGCCGTGCTCAGCCCGGAAGAGTCGCTGCCGGCGCCGGGGCAGGGCGCGCTGGGCATCGAGATTCCAGCCGGGCGGCCGGACCTGACCCGTTGGCTGGCACCGCTTGCCGATCCGGCGACGACCGCTTGCGTGAGCGCCGAACGCGCTTTCTCGCGCGCCCTTGGCGGTAGCTGCCAGATCCCGCTCGGTGCGTACGCCACCCTAGCGGCGGAGACGCTCCACCTGCGCGGCTTTCTGGCAACTCCCGATGGCAGGCGAATGGTGCAAGGGGCGATCAGCGGCGCGCCGGCAGAGGCCGAGGCTTTGGGCCGCGCACTGGCGGCCCGGCTGTGTGCCGAGGGCGGCGAGGCCATCCTGGCTGAGCTGGCTTGCCAGCCCGGGGGCGCCTGATTTTGGCCGGCACCGCACTCGTCGGGCGGCGCATTCTGGTCACCCGGCCGGCGGCACAGGCTACCGCGCTGGCAGCGGCAATCACTGCCGAGGGCGGCGAAGCCCTGTGCTTTCCGTTGATCGACATCGCCCCGGCCAGCGACCCGGCACCACTTGCCGCCTTCGTCGCGGCACGCGGCGAGTATGCGCTGGCCGTGTTCGTGAGCCCGAATGCCGTCGAACACTGCCTGCCCGCGCTGCAGGCGGCCGGCGGTTGGCCGCCGTCCCTGGTTGCCGTGGGCGTCGGGCCGGGTACTGCCGCACGCCTCGCTGATTTTGGCGTGCCTGCGCGCACGCCGGCAAGGCGCTTTGATTCCGAAGGCATGCTCGAACTGCCCGAACTGCAGCCGGCGGCGGTGTCCGGCCGGCGCGTGGCCATCGTGCGCGGCGACGGCGGGCGCGAGCTGGTTGCCGATACCCTGGCGACCTACGGTGCCCGGGTCGATGCCGTGCCGTGCTACCGGCGGCTGGCGCCGCGCGATGCCGCGCCCCTCGTGTCGTGGCTGCGCAACAGGCAGCTAGACGCCGTGACGCTTTCCTCCAGCGAGGGTTTGCGTAACCTTTTTGCCCTGCTCGATACTGAAACCGTGGCGCAGCTGGCCCAGTTGCCATGCTTCGTGCCGCACCCGCGCATCGCAGAAACGGCGATTGGCCTTGGACTGGAACGCATTATCCTGACCGAGGCGGCCGACGCCGGCCTGTTGCGCGCTCTGAGAGAATTTTGCTGGCCTGACCATGAGTAGCCCGACTCCCGATACGACAAGCACCGCCCCGGCGACTTCGGCGGCCCCTGCGACCCCAGCGCCCCCCGATCCGCAGCCCACGCCCTTGGCTGCGGGTGAATTCGCGCCCGGTGAAGCCGGCGGGCCGCGGCCAGAGCGCCCGCCCGCATCCTCTGCCGGCCGCTTCATCGAGCGGATCAACCCCTGGGTCGTGGTGGCCTTGCTGGCCTTGCTGATTGCCGGCTGGCAGGCCTATGACACCCGCACCCGGCTTTCCGGAACCCAGAAGGAGCTGGCGCGCCGGCTGGCGGCGAGCGAGACGATGGTGACGCACAGCCGCGATCAGATGCAGGCGGCGTTGGCACAGGTCGGTCTGATGCAGGCCAAGATCGGTGAACTTGAAGGGCGCCTCGCCGAATCGCAAAGCCAGCACGCGACGCTGGAAAAGCTCTATCAGGATCTGGCGCGCGGACGCGAAGAATGGGTGCTGGCCGAGGTGGAGCAGGGCGTTACACTGGCCGCGCAGCAATTGCAGCTCGCCGGCAACGTGCAAGGCGCGGTGCTGGCCCTGCAGGCCGCCGACGCCCGCCTCGCGGCGAGCAACCGGCCGCAGTTCATCAGTTTGCGCAAGGTTCTGTTGCGCGACCTCGATCGCCTGCAGGCTCAGCCGAGCGTCGACTATCAAGGCATCAACATGCGCATTGACAGCGTGCTTTCCGTCATCGACAGCCTGCCGCTCATCGTTGACGGGCGGCCGCGTGAAGAAACGGCAAGTCCTGAAAAAGCGCCGCTGACGCTCGCCTCCCTGACCTCGACCGAATTCTGGTCCAGCCTTGGGCGCGAGATCTGGGCGGAGGTACGTGCCCTCGTGCGCATCCAGCGTTTCGACCGGGCCGACCCGGTGTTGCTGGCTCCAGGGCAGAATTTCTTCCTGCGCGAAAATCTCAAACTGCGTTTACTCAATGCCCGGCTGGCCCTGCTGATGCGTGACCAATGGACGTTCCGCAATGAACTGACGCAAGCCCAGGCCTGGATCGATCGCCATTTCGACACCGAGACCCAGGCTGTGCGGACGGCGCAGACGGCGATTGCCCAGTTGCAGGTCAGCGAAATCGCCCCTGAACTGCCCACGCTCAATGCCAGCCTGTCGGCACTCAACTCCTTGCGTGCGGGCAAGGTGCCGCGATGAGGGCCTTGCTCTGGCTGCTCACCCTGTGTGCCCTTGCGGCAGGGGCGGCACTGGCCGCCCGCTTCAACGATGGCTACCTGCTCCTCGTGCTGCCGCCGTACCGTGCCGAGATTTCGCTCAACCTCGCGTTGCTGGTGATGCTCGCCGTCTTCGTCGTGCTGTATGGCTTATTACGCGGCATCGCACTGACCGCTTCGCTGCCTGGGCGGGTGCGCGAATTCCGGGCCCGCAAGCGGCGGGAAAAAGCCGACGCTGCCCTGTTCGACTGCCTGCGCCTGTTGCTGGAAGGGCGCTTCTCGCAAGTGCTGAAACTGGCCGGTGAAGCCCATGCCGCACATCGCCACCCCGGACTGATCGCCCTGATTGCGGCGCGCGCGGCGCAACGCCTGGGGGAGCCGCAGAAGCAGAATCAATGGCTGGCGTTGGCCCGGCAGGGCGAGCCCAATCTTCTGCCTGCCAGCTACATGCTCGAAGCTGAAATGCATCTTGCCGAGCGGGAAGGGCAGGCGGCATTGACTGCACTGAGCAAAGTGCATGATGGCGTCGGTCGCCACTTTGCGGAAATGCAGCTGGCCCTGCGCGCGCAACGCTTGCTCGGCGAGCACGACGAAGTCTTGCGCCTGGTTCGCCAATTGGAGAAGCACGAGGCGCTGCCCCCGTTCGAGGCCGGACGGTGGCGGCGAGAAGCGCATTTGGCGCGGCTGTTTGCCAAGCGCGATGACCTGACGGCACTGCGTACGCTGGTTGCCGACATTCCCGCTCGTGAACTGGATGCCGAGATCGTCGCCAGTGCAGCGCAAAAACTTGCCGCGCTGCAGGACGGTGAAACGGCCCGCTGCCTCATCGAAACGCAACTGGCGAGCGGATGGTATGGGCAGCTCGTTGCCCTGTACGGCCTGCTGCCAGGCGATCCGGCGCCGCGCATCGCACGTGCCGAGTCCTGGCTGACAGAGCACCGTGAAGACGCCGATCTGCTGCTGGCGCTTGGCCGCCTGTGCCTGTCAGCCAAGCTTTGGGGACCGGCGCAGAATTACCTTGAGGCGGCGCTGGCGCGTGCCGATACGCGCGAAGTGCGGCTGGCCTTGGCCCGCCTTGCCGAGGCATGCGGCCAGGGCGAGGCGGCGCTGCCGCATTACCGCGCTGCGGCGGAAAAATAGGATCCTGCGTTTGCGCCTGAAAAGAGGGCGCGTTGCGGCTATGCTGAAACAAGGCGCACCGGCTGGCGGTTGCGGCGTGCGCCCTTGTCCTTGGTTTTCGTGTGCTTGCCGTGAATGCAGGAGAGCGTCGTGATGATCGATATGCGCAAGATCTACAACTTCTACCCGGTCGATTTCGAGTACTCGCCCAGCGCCTTGCCGACCAGCGCCGACCTGTACTACGAGTGCCTCGACTGCGAGAAAGTGGTGAGTTCAGTCCCGCATATCAAGGTCGCGTGTTCCTGCGGCAATCTGCACGGCGCCAAAGGCAAGCTTAGCGTCAAGCACCCCGAGCGGGTGCGGGTGGTGAAGGGCGTGCTGAAGTGAGCGGGGCGTAAACCCGGCTTCACACCCAGTCGCGCGGCGGCAGGAGTTCGTAGAGCCGGGCCTCGGGGGAAGCGGGTTCCGGCTGCCAGTCGTAGCGCCATTTGACGCTGGGTGGCAGCGACATCAGGATCGATTCGGTCCGGCCGCCCGACTGCAGGCCGAACAGCGTGCCGCGGTCCCACACCAGATTGAACTCGACGTAGCGGCCGCGCCGGTAGGCCTGGAAGTCGCGTTCACGCTCGCCGTAAGGGGTGGCCAGGCGACGTTCGACGATGGGCAGGTAGGCTTCGGCGAAAGCATCGCCGACCGCACGGGTGAGCGCGAAGCAGCGCTCGAAGGCCGTTTCGCCACCGGGGCCGGTTTCGTTGAGGTCGTCGAAGAAGATGCCGCCGACGCCGCGGGGTTCGTTGCGGTGCTTGAGGAAGAAGTAATCGTCGCACCATGCCTTGTAGCGCGGATGGATCTCCGCGCCGAAGGGCGCGAGCGCGGCCTGGCAGGTGGCGTGGAAGTGACGGATATCCTCGACCTCGGGGTAATACGGGGTGAGATCCATGCCGCCGCCGAACCACCATAGCGGCACGTCGTCCGGGCCGGTCGGCTGGGCGACGAAGAAGCGCACGTTCATGTGCGCCGTCGGGCAGTAGGGGTTCTCCGGGTGCAACACCAGCGAGACGCCGAGCGCTTCCCAGCGCCGGCCGGCGAGTTGCGGGCGCGCGGCCGTGGCCGACGGAGGCAGGGCCGCGCCGGTGACGTGCGAGAAATTCACCCCGCCGCGCTCGAAAACGCGGCCGCCTTCGATCAGGTGCGAGATGCCGCCGCCACCTTCGGGGCGATCCCAGGCGTCGCGCCGGAACGGAGTGCCGTCAAGGGTTTCGAGTCGGGCGACGAGGCCTTTTTGCAGACCCGAGAAATAATCGTGGAGGCGGACGAGATCGATCATGGCGGTGGGCGGTGTCAAACGTGGCGGTTGTGGCGGAAGAAGCGGAAGGCAAGCGCGATAGCGATGCCAAGTAAAGGCCATTTCGACCAGGTAATGGCGTGATGGTGCCACAGATCCAGCGTCAGCAGCCCCGTCGCGATGACCAGCAGCGCGGCTGCGCGGCGCAAAGGCGGCTGTCTGCTCGGTGCGTGCTCTGTTACCGCCGGCTGACTGGGCGGCGAGATGACCGGGGGCGTGTTGCCCGGGGCGAGGTCGGCCGGGTCGAGGCCGAAGGCAGCGGCGAGCGCCAGCCGCGATTCGTGGGATGCGGCACCGCTCGTCTCCAGGCGCTGGATGGTGCGCACACTGAGCCCGCTGACGGTGGCGAGGTGTTCCTGCGACCAGGCGCGCTGTTCGCGGAGTTGTTTGAGACGGGATGGGTCGATCTGCATCGTGCTGTCCATGTCGGACTCCTGAAGGCGTTGTGTGGATAGACCGTCAGGATGGCCGCAAGCGGTAGAAGTGGCGACGACATTCTAGCGCCACTGGCACGACAGCGATGCGGCAACCGGCCGCCGGGACACGCCCGGCGGAACGGATGGAGCACGAAAATCAGCGATTGATGGCGCGGTGTCCGATGTCGCGGCGGAACTGCATGCCGTCGAAGTGCAGGCCGGTGATCGCGTCGTAGGCCGCCTTCTGGGCCTGCTTGACGTTGTCGCCGAGCGCCGTGACGCAGAGCACGCGGCCGCCGGCGGTAACCACCTGGCCGTCCTTGTCTGCCGTGCCGGCGTGGAAGACGCGCACGTCCTCGCTAATTTCGCAGCCCTTGGCCGGCAGGCCGTGGATGGCGTCGCCCTTCTGCGGCGTGTCCGGGTAGTTGGCGGCGGCGAGCACCACGCCGAG
>CAZHFS010000088.1:0-9757 GCA_964531885.1 uncultured Propionivibrio sp. | reverse complement strand
ACTTAAAGTCGCCGCAGGGAACTGCGCCATTCAGAGTCAGGTTTGGACAGCCATCATGGCCAAAGCCATCTCTCGCCGATTGCCGGGCAAGTTGGCATAATTCGATTTCCATCGCGACACCACCGCTTGGCAAGACAAGGACAATCCATGAAGACCATCGGCCTGATCGGAGGCATGAGCTGGGAATCGACGGCGATTTACTACCAGCGCATCAACACCCTGATCAAGGAACGCCTAGGTGGCCTGCACTCGGCCCGCCTAGTGATCTACAGCGTCGATTTCCATGAGATCGAAGTCCTGCAGCGTGAAAACCGCTGGACGGAGGCTGGGGACATGCTTGCTCAGGCTGGCAGCGCGCTGTGCGCTGCGGGGGCCGACGCCCTTTTGATCTGCACCAACACCATGCACAAGGTGGCCGATGCTGTCGAAAACGCTTCCGGCCTGCCGCTCCTGCACATCGCCGACGTGACCGGCGAAGCATTGCGCAAGGCAGCCCTATCGCGCATCGCCCTCTTCGGCACACGTTTTACCATGGAGCAGGATTTTTACCGTGGCCGCCTGAGCGAACGTTTTGGCATCGACGTCCTGGTACCGGACGAAGCCGACCGCCAGCGCATCCATGCCATCATTTACGACGAGTTATGCGTTGGCATTCTTTCCGCCAGTTCGCGGCAGGAACTCATCGGAATCATCCACAAGATGCGCGAACGCGGCGCCGAAGGGGTGATCCTCGGGTGCACCGAGCTTCCCCTGCTGATCCAAGCTGCCGACTCGCCACTCCCGGTCTTCGACACCACCGAGTTGCATGCTCGCAGTGCGGTTGATTTCTCCCTGCAGTCCGAATAAACGCCATACACAAGGCCCGCCATGACGACATCGGAACCCTGGTTTTTCTGGGCCGTCCTCTCTGCCGTGTTCGCTGCACTGACGGCCATTTTCGCCAAGATCGGCATTCAGGGAATCGACTCGGATCTGGCCACACTGGTTCGCACTGCGATCATCATCGTCGTGCTGAGCCTCTTTGTCTGGCTCACCGGCAAATGGAGCAACCCCTTTGCCCTGCCCGGACGCACCTGGCTTTTCCTCGGTCTTTCCGGCCTGGCTACCGGCGCCTCCTGGGTCTGCTACTTCCGAGCCCTGCAAATTGGCGATGCCTCGAAAGTCGCTCCGGTCGACAAGTTCAGCCTGGTGCTGGTCGCCCTGTTCGCCGTCGTCTTTTTAGATGAGCGCCCGTCCTTGCGCGAATGGACCGGCATTGGCCTCGTCGCCTCCGGCGTCCTTCTGCTGGCCTTCAAACGCTGAACATGCTGCCCACTGCCACGCAGAACGCGCAGCCCAACCCGATTCCGGTCAAATGGTCGAACTGGTACCTGACTGGGCTCAAGCTGGCCGTCCTGCTCCTGCTCTGCCTGCTTATCACCCTGCTCTGGTTGCTCAGGCAGCACGAGGCCGATGAGCAGCGCTCAACACTCATCGCCGATGCGCTGTGGCTGGAGCAAAGTATCAATTTTCGCCTTGAAAGCATTGCCGAACAGATCGAGCAACTCTCGCACGATCTTGCCGCCGGCAGCGAGCAGGCCAGCCTCTTCGAGGCACGCGCCCGCCACCTGTTGAAAGCGGAGCCTGAAATCAGCCAATTGCTGTGGCTGGACCCCCACATGGCACAGATCAGTGCCATGCCCTCACGCCCCTTGCCTCGCCTGGGGTTTGACGACCGCAGCAGCGAACTGCAACAGCGCACGGCAGAAGTCGCCCAAAAAATGGGCAAGGCATACTACACCGACGCCTACCGGGTCGGAGATTCGTATCAGTTCGAATACTTCATGCCGGTTCATGACGGAATTCAAAGCCGGGGAACGCTGGTGGCGGTGTACTCCTTCGGCGGCATGCTCAAGCAGCTTGTCCCATGGTGGTTCGCCGAGAAATACCAGGTCCGCATCCTTGATGCCAACGGTAATGTCCTGGCCAGCAAATCAAAAATCACCAGCGCCCCGACAACCACCAGCTACATCATTCCGTTCGATCCGCCAGGCTACGACCTCGTCCTCCAACTGCTCTCCTACCGCACCACCGGCACGCTGGCCCAGAAGCTGATCACCGCGCTGATCGTCCTGCTGGGCGCTGCGGTACTCGGCAGCCTGTGGGTCATGCGCCGGCACATCGAACGCCGGCTGGCGGCCGAACAGGCCCTGCGCGCCGAACACGCATTCCGCAAGGCCATGGAAGACTCGCTCACCGTCGGCATGCGCGCCCGCGACCTTGAAGGCCGGCTGACCTATGCCAACCCGGCTTTCTGCAATATGGTCGGATTCACCGAGGAGGAACTGATGCGCGCCGTCCCGCCCATGCCCTATTGGGCACCGGAGGAATACGAGCGCACGCAAAGCATGCACAACGCGGTGATCCGCGGCGAAGCCCCACGTGAAGGCTTCGAACTGCGGTTCATGCGCAAGGATGGGTCACGCTTCGATGCCCTGATCTACGAAGCCCCGCTGATCGACGCCGACGGCAAGCACACCGGCTGGATGGCCTCGGTCGTCGACGTCACGATGCGTAAGCAGATCGAAGAAATGGCCCGGCAACAGCAGGAAAAGCTGCAACACACATCGCGCCTGGTCACCATGGGCGAAATGGCCTCGACCCTGGCCCACGAACTCAACCAGCCGCTCGCCGCGATCACCAGTTACACCACAGGGTGTCTGAACATGATCGACCACGGCCAATCAACGCCGGCTGACATCCGCAACACGCTCGAAAAACTCTGCCAGCAAGCGCAGCGCGCCGGGCGCATCATCCGCCGGGTACATGACTTCGTGCGCAAGAGCGAACCCCAGCTTGCCCCGTGCGCCCTCGCCGCCGTGATTGATGAAAGCATCGGCTTCATCGAACCGGCCGCGCGGCAACACGGTGTCCGGATTGAATGCTGCATTGGCTGCCCCTCAACTGAAATCGTGGCCGACCAGGGCATGCTCGAACAAGTCATCCTTAACGTGATGCACAACGGCATCGACGCGATGATTGACGTCCCGCCGGCCCAACGCACCCTGCGCCTCGACCTGTCGGCCAACGAGGAGCAGTTCATCCTGCGCATCAGCGACTGCGGCTGCGGTATCGCGGAAGACGTCAAGGAAAAACTCTTCTCCCCGTTTTTCACCACCAAACCCAAGGGCATGGGCATGGGGCTCAACATCTGCCGCTCGATCATCGAGTTCCACCACGGCAGACTCTGGGCGGAGGATAATCCCGCCGGAGGTACCACCTTCGTCATCGCCCTACCCAAATCGCTGCCCGAGGACACCCCATGACCCCGCATGTCCACATCGTCGATGACGATGAAGCCATCCGCGACTCCTTAAGCTGGTTGATGAAAACCCGGGGCGTTGCCTGCCTGACCTTCGCTTCGGGCGAAGCCTTTCTCGAGGCCTGGACCCCAGATCTCTGCGGTGCGATTCTGCTCGACATGCGCATGGGTGGCATGAACGGCAGCGAATTGTTCGACATCTTGCGCGGACAAGGCAATCAAATGCCCGTCATTTTTCTTACCGGTCACGGCGATGTGCCGATGGCTGTCGCCGCGCTCAAGAAAGGCGCGTTCGACTTCGTTGAAAAACCGTGCAACGACAACGAACTCGTCGATCGCCTCGAAGAAGCCCTCAAGCTCGACGCGGCGCAGCGGGCGAGCGCCGCCAGCGCCGATTCGTTCAAACGCCGCTGCGACCGCCTGAGCAGCCGTGAGCGCCAGGTCATGGCGCTTGTCCTTGCCGGAAAACTCAACAAGAACATCGCCGACGAACTGCAGATCAGCATCCGCACCGTTGAAGTCCACCGCTCAAGCGTGTTCGACAAAATGGGCGTGCGCACCGCCGTCGAGCTTGCCCGCCTGGTCTCGGAGAGCACCGATAAAACAAAACCTTGAACCGCCTGCCGCCTTGCAGGAGACCACGCCACGGGGTAACATGAATCAGGCATATCCCTTGCCAAAGTCACAGTGAATCTGCTCATTTTCCCAAGCAAGGATCGATGACCGACATGCTGACCGCACCGTTGCCCGACCTCGAAAACTGGGTGCTCTACTTCAGCAACAACGAGTTGCCCATCCTGCGCCAGACCGAGCGCAAACTCGCGGCAGCCCGCCTGAACATCGACCGCATCGGTGGCCGGGAACTCTCGGAGATCATCCTGCAGGATCCGCTGATGACCATCCGCGTGCTTTCCTACATCCAGCCCTTCCGCGGCAAGCATCTGCGCACCGACATCACGACCATCGCCAACGCGATCATGATGCTCGGCATCGAACCGTTCTTTGCCAAATTCGATGCCCCGCTCACCATCGAATCCATGCTCACCGGCGAGCCGCAAGCCCTGCTCGGCGTACTGCAGGTCATCCGGCGTTCCCAACGCGCCTCGCGCTACGCTTTCGAGTGGGCTTTCGAGCGCCACGACATGAACGTCGAGGAAGTCGCCCTCGCCGCCCTGCTGCACGATCTGGCCGAAATCCTGCTATGGTGCTTTGCGCCGCGGCTGGCGCTGGAAATCCGCAACCGCCAGCAGACCGACCCCAACCTGCGCAGCACCATTGCCCAAGAAGACGTGCTCGGCATCCGCCTCGCCGACCTGCAACTCGCGCTCTGCCAGGTCTGGAACCTCCCTGAATTGCTCAAGACGCTGATGGACGACGCCCACGCCGAACACCCGCGCGTACGCAACGTCGTCCTCGCCGTCAATCTGGCCCGCCACTCCGCTCAAAGCTGGGAGAATCCCGGCCTGCCCGATGATTTCCGCGGGGTTGAAAAACTGCTGCACGTTGATCGCGACATCCTGCTCAAACGGCTACAGATTCCCGATCACGTTGCCCAGCGCTACCTCGCACCGCCCGAAACGCCTTCCACAGACTGAACACTCACTTCAACAAGGAAATTCCATGTCCATCGGCACCGTTGTCTTTTTCGGCCTGATCGTTTGCATCGTCATCTACGGCATCATGCTCTACAACGGCCTCGTGAGCCTGAAACACGGGGTCGCCAAAGCCTGGGCCAACATCGACGTCCTGCTCAAGCAGCGCCACGACGAACTGCCGAAACTCGTGGAAGTCTGCAAACAGTACAAACAGTTTGAACAGGAAACCCTGCAGCGCGTCATCGAAGCCCGTTCGCAGGTGCAATCGGCGCGCGAAACACAGGACATCCCGGCCCTCGGCAACGCCGAAGGCGCCCTGCGCTCTGGGCTCGGACGCCTGTTCGCCGTGGCTGAAGCCTACCCCGAACTAAAAACCAACGAACACTTCATGCAATTGCAACAGCGCATCAGCAGCCTTGAAAACGCCATCGCCGACCGCCGCGAACTGTACAACGACGCCGTCAACCTCAACAACGTCCGGGTCGAGCAGTTCCCCGACGCGCTCATCGCCCGCGCCTGCGGTTTCGACGCCAAGCCGCTGCTCGAGTTTTCGGCCACCGAGAAAGCCGATGTCGACATGAAGCAGTTGTTCAGCTAAGCGCGGTTCCCTGAATGCTGGTCAACCTGCGCCGTAGCTACGGCCAGTTCATCACGTCTGGCGCGCAGATCGCGCTGCTCGCCTTTGGTGCGCAAAGCGAATCGCGGACGGGCTGGCTCATCAGCCTGGCGCTGATGTGTGTCGTCAGCCTTGTCGCCTGGACTTCCACCTTCCGCCGCCGGCGCGCCATCACCGACACCCCGACCTCGCGCATCGCCTCCGCCGCCCAGGGATACGTCGAACTCGCCGGCCAGGGCCGCGGACTGGACGATCCGCCGCTGTATGCCCCTTTAAGTCACCAACCCTGCCTGTGGTACCGCTACCAGATCGAGGAGCGCACCAGCAACAACAAATGGCACACCGTCGATCAAGGCGAAAGCGATGTCGCCTTCATCCTCGACGACGGGACAGGGCGCTGCGTGGTCGAAGTCGAAGGCGCCGAGATCATGACCAACCACAAACAGGTCTGGCGCGAAGGCGACCACATCCGTACCGAATGGACCTTGCGGCTCGACGACCCGATCCATGCGCTCGGCGATTTCCGCACCGTCGGCGGCGCCACGATCGAGCTTGACGCCAACCGTGACCTCAGCCTGCTGCTCGCCGAATGGAAAAAAGACCAGCGCGACCTTCTCCGCCGCTTTGACCTCGACCGCGACGGCTCACTGAGCGAAAAGGAATGGCAGCTTGCCCGCCAGGCCGCGCGCCGCGAAGTCGCGCGCCAGCACCAGGCCGCGCGTGGTGAGGCCGACGTCAACACCCTGCGCTGCCCGGCCAACGGCCAGCTCTACCTTCTCTCCAACTTCGACCCTAACCAGCTCGCCCGTCGCTATCTGTGGTGGTCGATCTTCCATCTGGCCGTATTCTTCGCCGCCCTCGCCGCCCTGCCCTGGGTCTGGCGTCAGCCTTTCTGACGACAACGGCAGCGGTCCGTACCGCGGTAAAATATCCCCCCCCTGCATCAACCTACGCCCCAAGGCCACCATGTCCCGGCTTCAACGAACCCTCCTTAGCCTGCTCGCTGCACCGATCCTCCTCACTGCTTGCGTCGGCCTGCCCAGCAAACCCGCCGCCCCGCCGGAAGCCAAGGTCGCCAAGCCGGTCAAGATCGGCCTGGCCCTGGGCGGCGGTGCCGCACGCGGCTTCGCCCACGTCGGCGTAATCAAAACCCTCGAAGCGCACGGCATTGTTCCCGACCTCGTGGCTGGCACCAGCGCCGGTGCCGTGGTCGGCGCCCTTTACGCCGCCGGCAACGACGGCTTTGCCCTGCAAAAACTCGCGCACAAGCTCGACGAATCCAAGATCAGCGACTGGTCCCTGCCTGACCGGGGCGTGCTCAAAGGCGATGCGCTGCAGAAATTCATCAACGAAGCCGTCGGCCAGCGCCCGCTCGAAGGCCTGAAAAAGCCCTTCGGCGCCGTCGCCACCGATCTCGCCAGCGGCGAAGGCATCCTCTTCCGTACCGGCAATACCGGCCAGGCCGTGCGCGCCTCGGCCACCGTGCCCGGCGTCTTCCGCCCGGTGCCGATCAGCGGCCGCGAATACGTCGATGGCGGGCTCTCCAGCCTGATCCCGGTACGCCACGCCCGCCAGATGGGTGCCGACGTGGTCATCGCCGTCGACATCTCGGCCCGCCCGGGCAACCAGAATGTACGCGGCACGCTCGACATCCTGCTGCAGACCTTCACCATCATGGGCCAGAACATGGCGCACTACGAACTGAAAGACGCCGACGTGGTCATCCGGCCGAAGGTCGGCAACGTCGGCTCGACCGACTTCTCCGCCCGCCACGACGCCATCCTAGAAGGCGAACAAGCCGCTCTCGCGGCGCTGCCACAGATCAAGGAGGCGTTAAGGAAAGCGGCAAACGGAGGTTAAGCAAGCGCGAGTCGCGGCAAAGGACCTTGCCATACGGCTTGCCAAAAACGTCAATGACACCGCCAAATGCCTCCTACAGCAGGCCTAGAAGGCGCATCCAGCGGTCGTTTCAGGCAGGCATGCCCAGCTGCGCCATTCCATGCGCCTCCCAGGCCGATGTAAAGCGGCCATCGGCAGCCTGCCGCCGAGCAATCGAGCGTTTATTCCAGCTCCGCCCAGCGTTCGAGCAGCAGCAACAATTCCTCGTCGATCGCGGCCATCCGCTCTGAAAGCTGCTGCGCTTCGAGCGGCGCGCCCTGGTAAAGCGCCGGGTCTTCAAGGCGGGCGGCAATCGCCTTCTGTTCTTCTTCGAGCGCAGCGATCTTGCCCGGCAGTTCGGCCAGTTCGCGTGTTTCCTTGAAGCTCAACTTGCGCTTGCCGTCAGCGCGTTCAGCCTTCTTTTCGCTCGCCGGGGGCGTCGCGGCGGTTTTTTCACTGCCATTACGTTTCGCGGCACGCTCCTCATCAGCCTGCGAGGCAGCCTTGCGTGACTTGGCAAGCGCCCAGTCTTCGTACCCGCCGGCATATTCGCGCCACACGCCGTCGCCTTCGCTGGCGATGGTCTGGGTGACCACGTTATCGAGGAAGGCCCGGTCGTGGCTGACGAGGAAGAGCGTGCCGGGGTAGTCCTGCAGCAGTTGTTCGAGCAGTTCAAGCGTTTCGATGTCGAGGTCGTTGGTTGGCTCGTCGAGCACCAGCACGTTGGCCGGGCGGGCGAAGAGGCGCGCCAGGAGAAGGCGGTTGCGCTCGCCGCCGGAGAGCGACTTGACCGGCGAACGCGCACGCTGCGGCGCAAAAAGGAAGTCGCCAAGGTAACCGATCACATGCTTCTTCTCATTGCCGATCTCGACGTAATCCGAACCCGGCGAAATGACGTCGACCAACGCTGCTTCCTCGTCAAGCTGAGTGCGGAACTGGTCAAAATACGCGACCTGGATTTTGGTGCCCTGGCGCACGCTGCCCGAGTCGGGCGCGAGTTCGCCGAGGATGAGGCGCAGCAGCGTGGTCTTGCCGGCACCGTTAGGGCCGATCAGGCCGATCTTGTCGCCACGTTGCAGGCGGCAGGAAAAATCGCGTACCACGCATTTGTCGCCAAAGCTCTTGCTGACGCCCGTGAGCTCGGCGATGAGCTTGCCGCTCTTCTCGCCCGAGTCGAGCGCCAGTTCGACCTTGCCCTGGCGATCGCGACGGGCGGCGCGTTCACGGCGTAATTGCTCCAGGCGCAGCACCCGGCCTTCATTGCGTGTACGCCGCGCCTCAACGCCCTTACGGATCCACACTTCCTCCTGCGCCAGGAACTTGTCAAACTTGGCGTTCTGTATTGCCTCATCGTGCAGGATCTGCTCCTTCTTGGCCTGGTAAGCGGCAAAGTTACCCGGACAGGAGAGCAACCGTCCCCGGTCGAGTTCGACGATGCGCGTGGCCACGCGGTCGAGGAAGCGTCGGTCGTGGGTGATGAAGACAATGCTCGCGGTCGAACCGATCAAAAGCTCTTCGAGCCACTCGATGGCCGCGATGTCGAGGTGGTTAGTCGGCTCATCGAGCAGCAGCATGTCGGGCGTCACGGCCAGCGCTTGCGCCAGCGCCAGGCGCTTTTTCTGCCCGCCGGAGAGCGTGCCGACGCGTGCCTCGGCATCGAGCGAAAAGCGCTGGATCACCCGCTCGGCCTGCGATTCAAAGGACCACGCCTGGCGCGCTTCCAGTTCCCCCTGCAGGGCGTGCAAGCGGTCGAGCAGCGCTGCCTGGTCGGCGCCGGGCTCGGCCATGGCATGCGATACGGCATGGTAGTCGGCAAGCAATTTGGAGACTTCGCCCATCCCGGCGACCACCGCCTCGAAGACCGTCAGTTCCGGGTCGAACGGCGGCTCCTGCGGCACGTAACCCAGGCGGATTCCCGGTTGCCGCCACACACTGCCGTCATCGAGCGCGCCCTGCCCGGCCAAGGCCCGCAACAGCGACGATTTGCCGCAGCCGTTGCGACCGATCAGGGCAACGCGCTCGCCAGGGTCAAGCTGGAATTCGGCGTGGTCTAGCAGAGGAACGTGGCCGAAGGCCAGTGAAGCGTCGGAGAGGATGAGATGCGGCATGGAGGAAGACGGTAAGAACAGGAGAGCTGGCCCGTGCCAGCGGCAAGAGCGTGACTATACCGCGAAGCGCCCATCGCAGTCGCCCCGGGGGCGCTAAAAGCGGACTACCGAATCCGATTTCCCCTTGCCTTACCCACTCCCAGCCCAACCCACAACCCGCCCCACCGCTAGGCGGAAAGCCGGCGTCAGGCTACAATGGCGGCTTGGCCTGCTCTCCGTAGCATAATGGATAGTGCACACGCCTCCTAAGCGTGCGATA
>CAZHFS010000087.1:0-9791 GCA_964531885.1 uncultured Propionivibrio sp. | reverse complement strand
GCGTTGATATCTCGACGGCTGATCTGGCGCTCGAAGCGGCGCGGTTGGGCGGCATTGGGCATATTTCCGATGCGATGGTGAATACGGTGGCTGATCGTCGCTACAACGCCAAGTTCGTCAAGGAAAAGCTGCAACAGTACAAATTCAACGTCAGCAACCCGGACAAATCGGTCGTTCAGTTCGATCTCGGTCAACTGGCCGAGGCGACCCGCCTGCACGTCGGCAAGACCATGGAGGCCAAGCGGGGCGAGGGCATGATCTTCGTCAACTGCATGGAAAAGCTGACCATGAATGCGCCCAAGGAGACGCTGCGCGTTCGCCTGCGCACCGCGCTCGATTGCGGCATCGACGGTATCACGCTGGCCGCCGGCCTGCACCTTGGTTCGTTCGCCCTGATCGAGGATCACCCGCGTTTCCGTGACGCCAAGCTGGGGATCATCGTTTCCTCGCTGCGCGCCCTGCAGCTCTTTCTGAAAAAGAACGCCCGCCTTAATCGTCTCCCAGATTACATCGTCATTGAAGGGCCGCTGGCTGGCGGGCACCTTGGCTTTGGCATGGATTGGGCCGAATATGACCTGGCGACCATCGTCGCTGAAATTCAGGCCTATTTGCGGGCTGAGCAGCTCGAGATCCCGCTGATTCCTGCCGGTGGCATTTTCACTGGCAGCGATGCGACTGCCTTCCTTGAGAACGGCGCGGCGGCGGTGCAGGTGGCGACGCGCTTTACCGTGGCGCGCGAGTGCGGTCTGCCGGAGGATGTGCAGCAGGAGTATTTCAAGGCCAGCGAAAGCCAGATCGTGGTGAACCAGATCTCGCCAACCGGCTACCCGATGCGCATGCTGACGGGCAGCCCGGCGATCGGCGACGGCATCCGTCCGAACTGCGAGGCCTACGGTTACCTGCTGGATTCGAATGGCAGCTGCTCGTACATCACCTCGTACAACCGGGAGGTCGCCGAGCACCCCGAACGCAAGCGCCCACAGGTGATGGACAAGACCTGTCTGTGCACCCAGATGCGCAATTTCGATCTGTGGACCTGCGGCCATTACACGTATCGCCTGAAGGATACGTCGCGCCAGTTGGCGGATGGCAGCTATCTCATTCCGAGCGCCGAACACATTTTCCGCGACTACCAGTACAGCAAGGACAACCGGGTCGCATTGCCCGACCTGCCTGCCTGACGGAACGCCACATGCTGAGTTACCGCCACGGCTACCATGCCGGGAATCATGCCGACGTGCTCAAGCACGTCGTGCTCATCCAGCTGGTCCGCTACATGGGCCAGAAGGACAAGCCTTTCACTTACGTCGATACGCACGCCGGAGGCGGCGCGTACGATCTCGATTCGGTGTTCGCCGCCAAACTTGCAGAGTACCGAGAAGGCGTCGGACGGCTCTGGGAGCGCAAAGATTCGCCCCCAGCCGTCAAGGAATATCTCGACGAAGTGCGTGCGCTTAATCCCGACGGTCGGTTGCGCCGCTATCCCGGCTCGCCGCAGATTGCCGCGCGCGTGATGCGCGAACAGGATCGCTTGCGCCTGTTCGAGTTGCACAGCAAGGAGTCGCGCCTGCTTGCCGACTATTTCAAGGAGTCAGGCAAGCGGGTCATGGTCGAAGCCTGTGATGGATTCGCCGGCATGAAAGCCGTGCTGCCACCACCCTCGCGGCGGGGCTTGGTGCTCATCGACCCTTCTTACGAACAGAAGCAGGATTATGAGCGCGTCGTGCAAGGGCTCAAGGATGCCTTGGGTCGTTTTGCCGGCGGTACCTATGCGGTCTGGTATCCGGAACTGATTCGGCGCGAGTCGATCGACCTGCCGCAACGCTTGAAGCGTCTCCCGGCCAAATCCTGGGTGCATGTGGCGCTGCGCGTTAAAGAGCCGTCCAAGGACGGGATCGGCATGCACGGTAGCGGGATGTTCATCCTCAACCCTCCCTGGACGCTTCATGCCATGCTGGTTGAGACCATGCCATGGCTGGCCGGTGTTCTCGCTCTTGACGAAGGGGCTGGCTTCACCCTCGAGCAACACGCCGCGTAAGGCGGGAGCCGCCGCGGCGTGCGCTGGCCGGCGGCTCAATCCTTAAGTTCGGTATATTTTCGGCTGCTGCCGAAGCTCTTGTCGATCGGGTATTTTTCCGCATTCTTGCGCAGCTTCTCGAGTGCCGCGGCTTCGAGGTTGATGCCGGCGCGGTCGGCGATCAGTAGCAGGTAGAGCAGCACATCGGCGCACTCGTCACGCAGGGCCTCCTGCTTGGCGGGGTCCGCGAGCAGCGTGTCCATCTCGGCATCGCTTTTCCATTGCGTGAGTTCGAGCAGTTCACCGGCTTCGAGATTCAGCGAGACGATGAGATTGCGAAGCGTATGGAATTGCGCCCAGTTGCGTTCGTCGCGGAAGCGCAGCAGGGCGCGGGTGAGTTCGTCGAGGTTCATTTCAATCCAATGGTTTGGGTAAACCACGGCGAGCACGGTGGAATACTTGAAATCCGACCATTTCTCGTGCCCCAGAAAGCGGGACACGCGCCTTGGCAATGATTGTCAATTTCGCCGTCCGCGCCGTGCCTGGCTTCATTCCACGTGTTCAGGCAAAAAAACGGGCGTGTGCGGCGGCGGGCAAGACCATGCCGGTGGCCTGGGCGCGGGCAAGCAGTTCCCAGTAGTAACGGTAAGAGGCCCGGTCGTGCAGGCGGCCCTCGTGGGCAATGGGTCCCCAGTCCTTGTCCTGCGCGGCGATGAGGATGGCGGTGGCCGTTTCCACCTCGGAAAAGTCGGGGCGCATGGCTTCGATGATGGGCACGATCTGGTTGGGATGGATGCTCCACATGCGCAGATAACCGAACTCGTTGCGCGCGCGCTCGGCGTCGTGGCGGATCACGTCGAGATCTTTGAGTTCGGTGGTGACGTTGTGAGCGGGCACGACGCCGTTGGCCAGCGCCGCCGTGGCGATCTCGCATTTGGCGCGTACCACCAGAGGGTGTTCGAATTGGCCTGGACTCTTCATCGCCGCCCCGGGGATGGCCCCGTGGTGGTCGGAGACAAAATCCATCAGCCCGAAATCGAGCGATTCGACGCCGGGCAGGGCGGCAATGGCCCACACGTCGCGCAGCGCGCCGAGGGTCTCGATCAATACATGCACCGGGATCGGCGTGTTGATCCCCGCGCGAGCCTCGGTCTCTCGCAACGCCATGATCTGGGTGCGTACGTCCTCGGCGCTGCGGGGTTTGGGCAGAGTGAGGAAGGGCAGGCGCGTTCCGGCGGCACCGACGAGAATGTCGAGGTCTTGTCGCCAGTGCGGGTGGGTGATGTCGTGGATGCGCGCGGCGAGTCGGCCATGGACGTTGTCCGCGCTCATGATCAGGGCGGCAACCATCTCGGCGTGTTCGCGTTCGGCGCCGGCGTGGGCGCCGTCCTCACAGTCGCAGGTGATGTCGAAAATCGGCCCGAGTTCGCGCTGCAATTGCAGCGCTTTGCGCATGAGTTTTTCCGAGCCTGCGTAGTGGTCGACCGCAGGCAGGATGGGGAATGGCTTTTCGCCCGGGAACAGGACATCGCTTGGGTGGCGCATGATTGGCTTTCGAAATGACTTTCCGCGATTGTAACCGTGCGCCAAGCCCGAAGGCATTTCATTGAACAGTCTTCGGTTTCTTGGAGGTTGGCAGGGGGGTGACGCAGCGTTTCAACTACCGCTTGACCCTGTAGTTGCTTCATGGATTCTAATTCGCGGCGATTACGTGATTTATCCTTTCGGCTCGAATCCTTCTTCTTGCTCAATTTTTCATGTTCATTGTTTGTTTGATATGTACAAACAGGTCTGAGGCGTCTCCGTTGCCAGGGGGGCAGGCCTCCTGTCGACACCCGGCTTCTCCGCTTGCATGCCTGGAAGCTAGCGGAAATCTGTTGAACACGCCGCGTGCGGAGGTCACAGGGGTAAGGGGGGGCGTTCGATGAATCGCTTCTGGTGCGTTGCGCTGCTTGTCATGGCGTTGAAATGCTCGGCCAGCGAGACGGGCGATATTCTTGGCAAGCCGGTTACCCTAAAAACGGAGAGCGATCTTGTGCACGCGATCATGCTGACTTTGCAGCATGCCGTGAGCGAGTCGGAGCAGTATCGCGGGAAGGATCGTCGATTGCAGCGCTTTGCCCGCCGGGAAATCGAAGCGCGGCGCAAGACGATCGATGAGTTGAGCCGGCTGGCACGTGTTTCGCCGAAGGGGCAATCACGTGCCTCTGCCGTGCCGGCAAAGGATGATCAGGATTATCTGCGTGCCATGCTACGCAATCATGCACGCCAAATCGAACTGTTCGAGTACGGGGCAGGCATCACCGTGTCCAAGGAAGTCAGGCGCTTCCTGGAGTCGCTTTACCGGACGGCGGCCGCCGAGTTCGATTCCCTGAGCGAAATGAGCAAGTCATGATCGGGCCACACCTTGAAAATCGGGCGTGGTGGCTGCTCTTTCTGTGTTGGCTGATTGCCGGCATCGCCACGCTGGGCAGCCTGTTTTTCAGTGAAGTCATGGGTCGCATACCTTGCGAGTTGTGCTGGTATCAGCGCATGTTCATGTTCCCCTTGGTGCTGGTCTTGAGCGTTGGTCTGCTTACCTCGGACTGGCGCTGCCGCCGTTATGCCCTGCCGATCGCCGCTGCAGGGTGGGGCGTGGCCCTTTACCACTGTCTGTTGTATATGAAGTTGATTCCTGCGCCGGCACGGCCGTGTTCGCAAGGGATTTCCTGCGCCGATGTGACACTCGAGCTTTATGGTTTCGTGACGATTCCCTTGTTGTCCTTGCTGGCGTTTTCCCTGCTCGTGGGACTGCTTGTTGCACTTCGTAATGTGAGAACCCAATGATGAACAGACACGGCCTGCTTGTTGCTGCTGCGCTGGTATTGCTTGCCGCCTTCGGTGCAGGGGCTTATTTATATCGGGCTCAGCAGAGCGCTGAATTCCAGCGGAATGCCGTGCACCATGTCGCGGCTTTCGTTCGCGCCGAATCGCCTGCGCGTGGCGCGGTCGATGCCAAAGTTCAACTCGTTGAGTTCTTCGATCCGGGGTGTGAAGCCTGTCGGATGATGCATCCTTACGTTAAGTCCTTGCTCAGGACCTATGACGGGAAAGTGAGGCTCGTGTTGCGCTACGCGACTTTTCACGAGGGGTCTGAGTATGTGGCGCGAATACTCGAAGCGGCACGCCTCCAGAGCGACGAGCTGTATTGGAAAACCTTGGATAGCGTGCTTGAGCAGCAGATGAAATGGGCCTCGCACGAGCGGCCGAATGCAAAGCTGGTCTGGTCTTTCCTCGAAGGGAGCGGGCTTGATCTCGAGCGTGCCCGCCGCGAGATGAATGATCCGCGTATCACCTCCCTGCTTGTTCAGGACGCACGGGATCTGGCGGCCCTGAACGTCCAGAAGACGCCTTCTTTTTTCGTTAATGGCAAACCGCTCGTCAATTTCGGGCCAATCGGATTACGCGCCCTGATCGACGATGAAGTGAAGGGTGCTTACCGTTGATCGGTGGAACCGTATTTGAAATGCAGTGCTGACCGCAGTGGTGGGCGGGAGGAACCGCCGGACACGGGGAGCAGTCACCAAATTCGGCGGAACAAGGCTGCCGGATGGGGCAAGGCGAGCCATGGCCGCGCAACCGTGGGTATGCGCAGTTGCTTGAGCGGGTGCCGCGCTTCAGTCAGTTATTGCTGTTTGTGTCTACAAACGTTGCAGACTTTTGGTGCTGACGCAGGAACGGGGCCTTGAGCAGGCAAAAAAAGAGCCGCGCAGTGTCTGGCTGCGCGGCTCTTGTATCGACGGGGTGATTCTTAGAGCATGGCTTTAACCGCGTCTGCTTCGTCGGTCAGTTCCTTGAGCGTCTTGTTGATCTTCTCGCGCGAGTACTCGTCGATCTCGAGACCCTGGATGATGGTGTATTCACCACCCTTGCATTCACACGGGAAGCCAAAGACGATGCCGGTCGGGATGCCATAGGATCCGTCGCTCGGGACGCCCATCGTGACCCAGTCGTCCGAGCCGAGGCACCAGTCGCGCATGTGGTCGATAGCGGCGTTGGCGGCGGAAGCAGCCGAGGACAGGCCGCGCGCTTCGATAATCGCCGCGCCGCGCTTGCCGACCGTGGGCAGGAAAACATCGTTATTCCACACCGGATCGTTGATCAGTGCTTTGACGTTGTCACCGTTCGAGGTGCAGAAGCGGTAGTCGGCGTACATCGTGGGCGAGTGGTTGCCCCAGACGGTGATTTTCTTGAGGCTCGATACCGGGCGGCCGCTCTTGGTGGCGAGCTGAGATGCGGCACGGTTGTGGTCGAGGCGGAGCATGCCGTGATAGTTGCGCGGATTGGTGCGGCCAACTTTCTTGGCAGCGGCGGCTGCAATGAGGGCGTTGGTGTTGCACGGATTGCCAACGACCAGCACCTTGACGTTTTCCTTGGCGTTTTCGGCGATCGATTTGCCTTGCACGGTGAAAATCGCACCGTTGGCGGTGAGCAGGTCAGCACGCTCCATGCCCGGGCCGCGGGGACGGGCACCAACCAGCAGGCAGATGTCTGCGTCCTTGAAGGCGACATCGGGGTTGTCCGTGGCGAAAACACCAGCGAGCAAGGGGAAGGCGCAGTCGTCGAGCTCCATGATCACGCCCTGGCAGGCTTTCTGGGCTTGGGGCAGATCAAGCAACTGGAGAATGACCGGCTGGTCCTTGCCGAGCATTTCGCCTGAGGCGATGCGGAACAGCAAGCTGTAGCCGATTTGGCCGGCGGCGCCGGTAACGGCGACGCGAACGGGTGCTTTGGACATTTCTAACTCCTCTAGATGATAAAAAAATGAAAAGCGCTTCGATTCTTGAATCTTGTTGTCCTGTGCTTGGGCGCGAGATGGTGAAAATCTCTGCGGCCATGTCTGCTGTCTTCCCGGGACGATCATAAGATCAAGCTTCTGCCAGTGTCAATGCGCAGGTATGCCGTCTAAATGGTGCTTTCTGCCGACGAGGCGCGTTCAATCCTCCTTAGGTAGGGGCGTTTGCCCGATTGAACGTGTGTGCCGGAACACCTGCATTTTTTTGTGCTTTCCGT
Organism: uncultured Propionivibrio sp.; assembly: GCA_964531885.1. Classification (GTDB taxonomy): domain Bacteria; phylum Pseudomonadota; class Gammaproteobacteria; order Burkholderiales; family Rhodocyclaceae; genus Propionivibrio. Next base: position 2,722 of record CAZHFS010000087.1, on the reverse strand, counting down.
GCGATTTTTACCTGAGATTGTTTTCTTGTCATATATAAGACATATATATCATAATGTCTCTCATCACTTGGGGCTTTCTACGACGTCATGAACCGACTTGCTCACGAATCATCGCCGACCTTTAGTCCGCTTTACCGTCAGATTCGGGAGCTGTTGACCCGAAGCCTTGAGAGCGGGGAGTGGCGGCCCGGTGAGATGATTCCCAGCGAATCCGAACTGGCGGCACGCTTCGGGGTCAGCCAGGGAACGGTGCGCAAGGCCATCGACGAAATGTCTGCCGAACATCTGCTGGTGCGCAAGCAAGGGCGAGGTACCTTCGTTGCTTCGCATTCTGACCCCCACTCCGTGTTTCGGTTTCTGAGTATCCGGGCCAACGAGGGCGAATTACCGCCGCTCAAGAGCGTACCGCTCGAATGCTGGCGTGCCAAAGCCGGAGCGGAAGTGGCTCGCGTTCTTGGCATTGAAATCGGCGCCCCTGTCATTGTCGTGCGCAGGCTGTTGCGTTTTGGCAATACGCCCGCCGTTTTCGATGAGCTCTATCTGCCTGGGGAGCTGTTTGCCGACCTCACGCTGGATGTGCTGAAGAACTCGAAGGTTTCACTTTACAACCTCTTTGAGAGCCAGTTTGCCGTGCCCATGGTGCGCGCCGAAGAGCGATTGAGCGCTGTTTCAGCCGATCGTTTGAGTGCCGAACTGCTCCAGGTCACCGAGGGCAGTCCGCTGCTCCTGGTCGAGCGCGTGTCGTATAGCTACGGCAACAAGCCGGTCGAGTGGCGAAAAGGCGTTTGCTCGACGCAACACTTCCATTACTACAACCAGCTTGGCTAGTCGCGACGATTGTTTTTCGTGTTGGCGAGCGGGGTAAGATTTATCAGGCGGTACCGTGATGAATAGGGCCGTCAAAGCAATTCGATTTTCAGGGAGATGCAGCAATGGATAAGCATGAGGAGTACAACAGGTTGCGCTGGCTGTGTAATCGGCGCTCATTATTGGAAATGGATTTTTTGCTCGGGAACTTTCTTGAAAGCCGCTACCTAACCCTGAACGAAGAGCATGCCGCGGCATTTCGTGCTTTGGCCGAGATGGAAGATCCCGATTTGTGGATGATGGTTACCGGCAAGAAGCCTTGCGCTGACAAAGCCCAGGCAGAAGTCTTAGAGATGCTCAAAAGCGTAAGAGTCAAGTAAGGCTGCGTGCATAGCATCGATGCGGTTGCGGCGTGTTTCATCACTATTTGAAGGGAGAGTGTTATGACGACTGAACGCAAGGCTAAGCTGATCATCGACGGGATGGATCCGATCGAGTTTTCGATCCTCACGCCGGTGCATGGCAACGAATGCATCGATATCCGGACGCTGGCCGCCAAGACCGGCTATTTCACCTATGACTCCGGCTTTCTTTCGACGGCATCCTGCCAGTCGAAGATCACCTACATTGATGGCGACAAGGGCGAGCTGCTGCACCGCGGCTATCCGATCGAACAGCTGGCCGAAAAGTGCAACTTCCTTGAAGTCGCGTACCTGCTGAAGAACGGCCAACTACCGAATGCCGAGCAGAAGGCCGACTTCGAGAACACCATCAAGCGGCATACCATGGTGCACGAGCAGATGGCCAAGTTCTACCAGGGGTTCCGCCGCGATGCGCACCCGATGGCTGTCATGGTTGGCGTGGTCGGTGCACTGTCCGCGTTCTACAACGACGCGCACGATTTCTCCGATGCCGAGCATCGCAACATCAGCTTCAACCGCATCGTTGCCAAATTGCCGACGATCGTCGCGCTGGCCTACAAGTACTCGCGCGGCGAGCCCTTCATGTATCCGCGCAATGATCTCTCCTATACCGCGAACTTCATGCACATGATGTTCGGCACGCCCTGCGAGGAGTACAAGCCGAACCCGGTCATCGTGCATGCGCTCGATACCATCTTCACCCTGCATGCCGACCACGAGCAGAACGCTTCGACCTCGACAGTACGCCTTGCCGGTTCGTCCCTGGCTAATCCGTACGCCTGCATCTCGGCAGGTGTTGGCTGTCTGTGGGGGCCGGCGCACGGCGGCGCCAACGAGGCGTGTCTCAAGATGCTTGAGGAGATCGGCGACGTGTCGCGGGTGCCCGAGTACATCAAGCGCGCCAAGGACAAGAACGACACCTTCAAGCTGATGGGCTTCGGCCACCGCATCTACAAGAACTTCGACCCGCGCGCCAAGCTGATGCGCAAGGTCTGTGCCGACGTGCTGCAGGAATTGGGGCTTGAGAACGACCGTTTGTTCAAACTGGCCCGCGAACTCGAGCGCATTGCGCTGGAAGACGAATACTTCATCGAGAAGAAGCTCTACCCGAACGTCGACTTCTATTCGGGCATCGTGCAGAAGGCGATCGGTATCCCGACCGAAATGTTCACCTGCATCTTCGCGCTGGCCCGTTCGGTGGGCTGGATGGTGCAGTGGGAGGAAATGATTTCCGATCCCGAGTACAAGATCGGCCGTCCTCGTCAGTTGTACATCGGTACCGCCAAGCGGGACGTACCGCCGCTAGCGCAACGTTGATTCATTAAGAACAGCGGCGATACGAATCGCCGCTGTTTTTTTATGTGGTGTAGCAGTGCAATTTGTTTCGAAGAAAGTGCAATTAATAGTCATTCCGAGAACAGGCCCAAGCGATGATGAACCATCTATTCTCAAATTCTCTTCAAATCGGCGGCAATGCCCCGTTTGTATATGAA